>JAATGK010000496.1 GCA_015654715.1 Alphaproteobacteria bacterium | reverse complement strand
GGCTGCTTTTCATGGGAGGCGAGCGCGGCACGATCGGCCCAGCGTTCGACAAAGACGAAACGCCCGGCCACATCGAGATCGCGGTGCGCGATATAGGAGAGGTTGCCCGCGTCTTTGCGGGAGGCCAAAACACAGGTGCGGATCGCAGCTTCGATCGCCTGCTCCTCGCCCGCCTTCGCCTGAACGATCGCCACCAAAGTAATTGCGTCGGTCATAGAAAACTCCTGTTGTGAGAATATCGAAAATTTATGCACCGCGAGGCGCCGCACGTTCGGCACCAATCTACTCCACCGGACCGCACTTCCGGCTCAAATTACCGCGAGCCGTCGGATTTCACGCCCAGCCAAAGAATTCCGAGCATCGTTCGTCGCGAAAGTTGGATATTACATAACAGCTCGCCCCACAGCACCATGAATGTGCCGTTGATCCGATTCCAGCGGATCGATTTGAACGGCAACGCCCGAAGAGGTGGGACCTCTCTTCGGGCGCCCGGGGCTCAGCGGGTGCCTTCCTTGAGGCCCAGCAACTGCCACTCCCAACGAAGCCCCTGTCCGAAGCCGCCGCCCAATTCGGCGAACAGCTTGGCGACGTCGTCGGCCGTCTCGGTCCGGCCCCAGTCGCGCTGAAGCTCACTGACGTAGGAGGCCACAGTCAGCGGGCGGGCACCGACTTGGATCATGCGCTGCACGGCACGCTCATGGCCCTCGACGCTGCCGCCGCCCGAAGCGTCGGTGACGATATAAACCTCATAGCCCGCGGCGATCGCAGACAGCACCGGCATGGTCAAACAGACCTCGGTCCAAAGACCCGCCATCACCAGCTTCTTCTTGCCGGTCGCCTTGACCCAGTTGCGTACGCGTTCGTCGTCCCAAGCATTGAGACCGGTGCGGTCGATCGGTTTCTGCTCGGGATGCACGGCCTGGATTTCCTTGATCAACTCCTGGCGTTCGGCAAAGGCCGTGCTGAACAAGGTCGGCACGCCGAAGATCTTGGCGCCCTTGGCGAGCATCACCGTGTTGTTGACGATGGTGTCGTTGGAATGCGAGCGCACGGCCAGCAGTTGCAGATATTGATGATCGATCAAGAGGAGCGCGTGATTGGCGCCCGTCAGCAAAGTGTCGTCGGTGGACATGATAGCTTCCTTTCGCGCGCTCGCTAGGGTTCCGCGCGGAGCATCCGGCGGTTGCAAGGACGGCGCGAGCGCAGGCCGTCCCAATAGCGAGAAGAGCGTGCCCCGGCCGAAACCGGGGCGAAGATCAGGCCGCGATCGTCGCGAAGCGGCCGTGGTTGAAATCGTCGATCGCTTGGCGGATTTCGGCCTGGCTGTTCATCACGAACGGGCCATAGCCGGCGATGGGCTCGTCGATCGGCGCGCCGGTGAGGACCAGCAATGTTGCCTCGCCGGAGCTTTGAAAGGTTATCTCGGTGCCGGCGCGATCAAGCAGCAGCATCTCGGCATCGCTGAGGGATTCTCCCGCCACCGTGATATGACCGTTCAACACGACCAGCATGGCGGTATGGCCTTCGGGTAACGCCAGCGTGACATCGGCGCGGCGGTTCAGCCGTACGTCCCACACATTGATCGGGGTGAAGGTGCGTGCGGGGCCTTTGACGCCGCGATACTCGCCAGCGATGATCCGGGCCGTTCCAGCGCCGCCCGCCAGATCGACGGCGGGCACCGCGGCAGCGATAATGCCCTGATAACCGGCGGCCGCCATCTTGTCCTTGGCAGGCAAGTTGACCCAGAGCTGCACCATCCGGAACGGCCCGCCCACTTTGGCATAGGCCGGCGAATGATATTCCTCATGGATGATCCCGCCTGCGGCCGTCATCCATTGGACGTCGCCCGGGCCGATGACGCCGCCATTGCCAGCGGAGTCGCGATGTTCGACTTCACCGTCGTAGACGATGGTGACCGTCTCGAAGCCGCGATGCGGATGCTGGCCAACCCCGCGCCGCTCGGTGGTCGGCGCAAACTGATGCGGACCGGCATAATCGAGCAGCAGGAACGGGCTGATATGTGCGCCCAGCGTACCATAGGAAAACAGCGAGCGGACCGGGAAACCATCGCCCACCCAATGACCATGATCACTGCCGTAACGGCCGAGTATTTTCTTGCGCATTTGAACTTCTCCGTGGCGGCCGGCGATTGGCGTGCCGCCGTTTGACTGTTACGGAAATAGTATTGAGACGTTGCCAGCGGAAGATTGCCATTTCCAACGCAGCGTCCTATTCGTAGGACGATATGCAAGACCTCAATGACCTCTTTTATTTTGTCCAGGTGGTCGACCATGGCGGCTTTGCCCCTGCCGGCCGGGCGCTTGGTATCCAGAAATCGAAGCTCAGCCGCCGCATCCAATTGCTCGAGGACAGACTGGGCGTGCGCCTGCTGAGCCGCTCCTCACGCCGCTTCTCGATCACCGAAATCGGCCGCGAATATTACGATCGCTGCACCGCGATGCTGGTCGAGGCGGAAGCCGCCGAGCAGGTGGTTGCCCAAGTGCGGGCGGAGCCGCGCGGCATCCTGCGCATGAGCTGCCCCACCGCCCTGCTCGCTTTCCAGTTTGGAGCGCTGGTGGCGCGCTTCATGGCGAAGAATCCAGCGATTGAAGTGCATCTCGAAGCAACCAATCGGCGCGTCGATGTCATCGCCGAAAGATTCGATATCGCGATCCGCGTGCGCTTTCCACCGCTGGAGCAAAGCGATCTGGTGATGCGCCAGTTGGACCAGAGCAGCCAATGCCTGGTCGCCAGCCCCGCGCTCGTCGCGCAGGCGCTTCTGTCTCCCGCCGATCTTGCCGGCTTGCCGAGCCTCGATCTCGGACCGCCACAGCGCGAGCACGTCTGGCAGCTTAGCCATGCGGGCGGGCGGACGGCGGCGGTTCGCCATACCCCCCGCTTGGTCACGGACGACATGTCGACGCTGCGCGACGCGGCCTATGCCGGGGTCGGCGTCGTTCAGATTCCCATCATGATGGTGTGGGAGGATCTCGCCGCCGGCCGACTGATCGATGTGTTGCCGGGCTGGCATCCGCCGGCGGGCATTGTCCACGCGACGTTCGCATCGCGGCGCGGGCTGTTGCCATCGGTGCGAGCGCTGCTGGATTTTCTCGCCCGCGAATGCGCCGCGCAACGAACAGAAGCGGATCGGTCGCTTGGGCACAGCGACGTGACGGCGGGCGCTACCGGAACGGTGCCGTGACGGCGTTCTTGCTGACCTCGCCACAGAATTCGAGGAAGGCGCGCACCTTGGCGGCGGGATGGCGGCGGAACGGGTGAATGGCATAAAGCGGGAAAACCTCGCCCGGCCAATC
>JAATGK010000102.1 GCA_015654715.1 Alphaproteobacteria bacterium | reverse complement strand
TCCGATGGAGCTGCTCACACTCGTGGTTGTGATTCTTAGCATTGTTTTTGCCATCCTGACCTGCGGCTTGATCCCGCGCACGATCAACAAGACCGATATGGCGACGAATGCACTGGTCTCTCACGCTGGCTGCGGCGTTGCAGAGGTGCATCTTTACGGCAACCAGCGTACCGCACCGGCCGACATCTTGGCCGCGCTGGGCGTCAAGGCGGGCCAGTCGATCTTTGGCATCAACCTGCACCAGGCTAGCGCCCGCTTGATGACGTTGCCTTGGGTGGCCGATGCCGACATCAAACGGCGCTATCCCGACGATCTCACCGTCAAGATCGCCGAGCGCGTGCCCTATGCGCGCTGGCAGACGCCGAACGGTGTTTTGCTGGTCGAGCGCCAGGGCCGCGTCATTACCTCCGACGATACGGCCAAATTCGACGGCTTGCCGCTCCTGATCGGCAGCGGCGCCCCCGAACATGCGCTCGGATTCATCGAGACGGTCGATCGCCATCGCGCCGTCGTCAAGCGGGTCAAGGCCTTTCAATTCCAGTCGGGTCGCCGCTGGAACCTGATCCTCGACAACGGCGTCATCGTCAAGCTGCCGGAGACTGACTGGGATGCCCAGATCAAAGAGCTCGACCGGCTGATTGTGGACGACGGCATTCTCGAAACCAATATCCGGGAAATCGACTTGAGACCTACGTCACCCTTCTTCTTCGTCGTCGGCCGTGACGGCACGCCATCGAAGGAGAAGAAGACCGAAACGGGGAGTGCGATTTGATGGGGGAAACGGTGCGATTGCGGGCCGACGAAGGGGTTCCGGCTTACCGCACGGGTCTGGTGGCGGTACTCGATATCGGCTCGACCAAGACGGTGTGCCTGATTGCCCGCTGCGAGCCGGGGCAGGTCAAGGTCGTTGGCGCGTCTTTGCGCGAGAGCCGGGGCCTCAGGTCCGGCACGGTGGTGGAAATGACCGCCGCCGAGGAGTCGATCAGCGAATGCGTGGCGGCGGCCGAAAATCTTGCCGATGCGCGCATCCAGAACGTCCTCATCTCGATCAATTGCGGCAATCCGGCTTCGATCACCTCGCGGGCGGTGATGGCGCTCGACGGCGCCGAGGTCACCGACGACATCCTGCGCCAGTTGTTGGCCGAAGGCCGCGCCCGCTGCCAGCTCGACGACCATGTCGTGATCCAGCCGATGCCGACCTCTTACGTGGTCGACGAGTCGCTCGGCGTGCGCGATCCCTACGGCATGGTCGGCCAGCGGATCGGCGTCTCGATGCACGCCATCGCGGTGAAGCCGACGGCGCTCGCTAATTTGCGCATCGCCGTGGAGCGCTGTCATCTCAATGTTGCGGCGGCGTTGTTCGCGCCGTACGCCTCGGGCCTGTCGGTCCTGACCGAGGACGAAAAGCAGCTTGGCGCCACCATCCTCGACATGGGCGGCGGTTGCACCTCGATCGCCGTGTTCCTCGAAGGCCATCTCGTCCATGCCGACGTCGTGCCGATCGGCGGGGCGGCGGTGACGTCCGATCTCGCCCGCATGCTGGCGTCGCCGCTGGCGGCGGCCGAGCGGGCCAAGGTGCTGTACGGTGCCGCCCTCGGGGACCTCGAATCCGGCGCCGACGTCGTTTCGGTGCCGCAGATGGGCGAAGAGACCGACGAAGGCGATTTGCGCGTTCCCCGCTCGATGCTGACGCGGATCATCCAGGCCCGCCTGGAAGAGACCTTCGGCGAGGTCCAGAAGCGCCTGCGCGACTCCGGCTACGACGTCGCGGCGGGCCGTCGCTTGGTTTTAACCGGCGGCGCCAGCCAGCTCGCCGGGGCGCGTGAACTCGCTGCCCGTGTTTTGAACAAACAAGTGCGCATCGGCCGTCCGCGGCCGCAAAGTGGAATGCCTGCTTCTTCAGCAGGACCTGATTACGCAACGGCCATCGGTCTTCTGATGGCTGGCGCAACGATGCCGCCGGAGGTGCTCAATCCGGAACTCGCGGCCCAACGCGAAGAAATTGGAAGCAAAGGATGGCTCTCACGGTTGACCAGAGGGCTCATCGGATGATTCAACGTTAAGAGTGTGATTCGCTTTGGGCTATGGCGACCAGAACCGCGACAAGCCAAGGAGAGTAAAAACATGGCGATCAGTTTCAAAGCGCCCGAACAGCAAGAGCTTCGTCCGCGCATCACCGTCCTCGGCGTCGGTGGCGCTGGCGGTAACGCGGTCAACAACATGATCGCCGCCAAATTGGAAGGCGTCGAGTTCGTCGTCGCCAACACTGATGCCCAGTCGCTGGCAGGCTCGAAGGCCGAGCGGCGGGTCCAACTCGGCGCCCACGTTACCGAAGGCCAGGGCGCCGGCGCCCAGCCCGATATCGGCAAGGCTTCGGCCGAAGAGACGCTCGAAGAGATTATGGAGCATCTCAAGGACTCTCACATGGTGTTCATCACCGCCGGAATGGGCGGCGGCACCGGTACGGGGGCGGCTCCGGTCATCGCCCGGGCGGTGCGTGAGGCGGGCATCCTGACCGTCGGCGTCGTCACCAAGCCGTTCGCTTTCGAAGGCGAGCGCCGCATGCGGATTGCCGAAAAGGGCATCACCGAACTGCAACAGTTCGTCCATACCCTGATCGTCATCCCCAATCAGAACCTGTTCCGCGTCGCCAACGAGCGCACCTCCTTCGCCCAGGCCTTTGCCATGGCCGACGACGTGCTGCATGCCGGCGTCCGCGGCGACACCGACCTGATCGTCTGTCCCGGCCTGATCAACCTCGATTTCGCCGACATCAAGTCGGTGATCACCGAGATGGGCAAGGCGATGATGGGCACCGGCGAGGCCGAGGGCGAAGATCGCGCCCAAAAGGCCGCCGATATGGCCATTTCCAACCCGCTGCTCGACGATGTGACGATGAAGGGTGCCAAGGGCGTCCTGATCAACATCACCGGCGGTCCGGACCTGATGCTGTTCGAGGTCGAACAGGCCGCCAATCGCATCCGCGCCGAGGTGGACCCCGACGCCAACATCATCTTCGGCAACACCATCCTGGACGATATGGAAGGCCGCATCCGCGTTTCGGTGGTCGCCACCGGCATTGACGCCGAGGGCCTGAAGATGCCG
>JAATGK010000358.1 GCA_015654715.1 Alphaproteobacteria bacterium | reverse complement strand
TCCGCTTCCATGAAGTCCTTCAGCCGCATTTCGCCGGCGCGCACCGCTTCGCTGAATTTCCACACCGCCGTGCCCGACCCGATATCGCAGCCGCTATATTTGCCGTTCAGCATTGGTCCCGAGGACACCACGATGGTCGGCAGATCGACGCTCGCCGCGCCCATCATCTGGCCGGGTGTGGTCTTGTCGCAGCCGCCCAGCAGGACAACGCCGTCGATCGGATTGGCGCGGATCGATTCCTCGACTTCCATCGCGAGCAGATTGCGGAACAGCATCGTGGTGGGCCGCATCTGGGTTTCGCCGAGCGACATCGCGGGAAACTCAAGCGGCAGGCCACCGGCCTCCCACACGCCGCGCTTCACGTAATCGGCCAGATCGCGCAAATGGGCGTTGCAAGGGGTGAGTTCCGACCAAGTGTTGCAGATGCCGATGACCGGGCGCCCATCGAACACGTCGTCCGGCAGGCCTTCGCTCTTCATCCAGCTGCGATGGATGAACCCGTCACGATCCGCCCGCCCATAGACATCGCGACTGCGAAATCTCGGCTTATCCACCGCCATAGAACCCTCGAACGCCGCTCCCCGGCTCGTTTTTATTTATATGATAAATATAGCGGATCCGCGGTTGTGGCGCAAGCGCGGATCCGCGTGACCCCAGCGGTTTCTACGGGCGATTCCAGCGATGCCGGCGCAGCGTTGCGAGCAAAGCGGGCGGAAGCGGACCCTTGTCGGAGAGCGCGAGATTGTCGTCGACATGCGCCAGCTTGCGCATACCGACGATGACCGTACTGACCGTTGGTTCGCTCAAAATGTAGCGCAATGCCATTTCAGGAAGGCTCATGCCCTCGGGCCTCAGGGCATTGAGCGCGGCAATGCGCGGCAGGGTCTTGGCTAGATTGTCGGAATTGAAATAGCGCGCCCGCCAGTCGCCGTCGGGAAAGCGGGTCTCTGCCGTGAGGCGGCCGCCCAGGCTGCCTTCGTCGAGCGGCACCCGCGCGATGACGCCGACGTTGTGCGCCCGACAGGCCGGGAACAGTTTGTCCTCGGGCGCCGCATCAAAAATATTGTAGATGACCTGCACGCTGTCGACGAACCCGGTGGCGATGGCGGCGAGACCATTTTCCGGCTGCCAACGATTGAGGCTGAGGCCGAAGGCCTTGATGCGGCCCGTACTCTTCAGTTCGGCGACCGTGTCCTGCCATTCGGCGTCGTGCGCCCAGCTATCCTCCCAGACGTGGAACTGTAAGAGGTCGATCGGGCGGCCGAACGCATCGCTGATCCGTTTGGCATAATCGAGGACGTGTCCGCGCGGGAAAATCGCATGCAGTTGGTTGGTCGGCTTGCTCGGCCACGCGAAATCGGCCGGCGGAATCTTCGAGGCGAGCACCAGCGCTTTTTGCGGATAGGCGCGTGCCACCTCGCCGATCAGCTTGTCGCTACGGCCATCGCCATAAACGAAGGCACTATCATAAAACGTGCAGCCGCCTTCGATGGAGCGCCGTAGGGCAGCGCGGCTGGTATCGTCGTCCGAGCCGGACCAACTGCCCATGCCCCACAAACCGTGACCGACTTCGCTGACCTGAAGGCCTGACTTGCCAAGGGGACGATAGTGCATGCGATGCTCTCCTGAACCGGATCTACCGGATTTTTCATCAACTGTGGCTGATGGGCGCGCCAAGCCCGCTTGACTTGGTCAAGCTATTTATATGATAAATAACCCACCGGATCGATGCGGCACGAAGGCCGCTGGTTGAGGCGTATGCTTCGAACGGAACCCGGCACGAGCAGTTGCAACCGATTCACGAATAATTGAACAGATCACGAATGGCAGATTCAAAGCAAAATGTCCCTGACGGGCCCACAACCTTCCACATGCCGGATGGGCGGCAGCTGCATTTGTACGGCGCCTATGTCGGCGAGCCGTCCTTTGCGGTGGAAGCGGGGCATCACGAGCATGCCTTTTCGCACCGCCGTTGGCATCCGGTGCGCCGCGAATGGGTGGTCTATTCCGCCCATCGTCAGACCCGCACCTACAAGCCGCCGACCAACGACTGTCCGTTCTGCCCGATGGCAGAGGACGGCGAACTTCCGGTCAAGGATTTTTCCATCGCGGTATTCGACAACAAGTTCTCCTCGTTGCAGAAGGATGCGCCGCGGCCGTCGCCGATTCCCGGACTGGACCTGCCGGTCGAAAGCGCCGCGGGCAATTGCGAGGTCATCGTCTATTCGTCGGACCATCGTGCCACGATGGGTTCGCTGCCGCAGGCGCGCCGCGAGCTGTTGGTGCGCGTGTGGGGCGATCGCATTCGCGAGGCGATGAACCTTGCGTCGGTTCAGGTCGTGATGCCGTTCGAGAACCGCGGCGAAGAGGCCGGCGTCACGCTGCATCATCCGCACGGCCAGATTTACGCCTTTTCCTATATGCCGCCGATCATCGGTGCGATGGCCGAGTCCTTCCGCGAGGGCTATGACCTTGCCAAGCTCGCCGCACTGCCGCCTTATGTGATCGCCGATACGGCTTCGGCGGCAGCTTTGGTCCCACCATTCGCGCGCTTTCCTTATGAAACATGGATCGTGCCGAAAGCGTTCCATCCCAATCCTGGCACATTGTCCGCAACCGAAGTGTCGGATGTTGCAAGTCTTCTGGCGCGCGTTGCCAACACTTACGACACATTCTTCGGCCGTGTCTGCCCGTATGTGATGGTGGTTTACGCGGCGCCGCGTGGCATGGAGAAGTTTTTTCCGTTCCACATCCAGTTCCAGCCGCTCTTGCGCGCGCCGAACAAACTGAAGTTCATTGCCGGCGTCGAGCTTGGAGCCGGTTCGTTTCTGGTCGATATTCTGCCGGAAACGGCAGCCCAGAATTTGCGCAACGTTGAGGTCCGTCCATGACGAGTTTCACCGCAAAAGCTCCGGCGCGGGCCAACATCATCGGCGAACATACCGATTACGCTCCCAACGGCGGGCATGTGCTGCCGACGCCGCTGCCGTTCTATACCACGGTGACGATCGAAGCCGCGGGACCTTCCGGCCGTCTCGCGGCGGTGAGTGGTAAGTATCCCGATCAGACGGTCAGCCGTTCGCTCGACGAGCCCGCCCGCGGCGGCCATTGGACCGACTACATTATCGGTGTCTTGCGTGTGGCGTCGGCCAAGATCGCACTCCCGGGCCTTGCCCTGTCGGTGGAAAGCGATGTGCCGATCGGCTGCGGCATTTCCAGTTCGGCGGCGCTCTGCGTGGCGGTGGCGCGCGCCGTCAAGGCGATGACCGGCGCCGAATGGACCGACGAAGACATCACCCTGATCGCTTACGAAGCCGAGCACGATTACGTCGGCGTACCGTGCGGGAAGATGGACCAGTTTGCCTCGTCGATCGGCCGTCCCGGTCAGGCGCTGCTGCTCGACACCCGCACGCTCGCGTATCGCAACGTGCCGCTGGCCGAGGACGTCGCGCTGATGCTGGTCGATTGCGGCAAGCG
>JAATGK010000133.1 GCA_015654715.1 Alphaproteobacteria bacterium | reverse complement strand
GTCTTGTTTTGCGTCGTGCTGATGATCGGGCCGATCCTGCTCGACATCACTGGATCGGCCTTGGGCAAGGACCTGATCGGCATGCTGTTCGGTTCGCTCAGTGCGCCGAAGCCGGGCGTACCGGCACCCACCTACATCATCGCCAAGGACCCGATCGCGCTCTATATCCTGGTCGGCTATGCCGTGATCGGCGCGCTGGTCTATGCCGCTTACGGCCGCCGCCATTCCAAGCTGCGCCATGGCATGGATGTGCGCGGCCACGAACCGCCGCCGATGGATCTGCCGCAATAAGGGATTTACTTCCGGGTCCAGACGGCGAGTTCGTTGCCGTTGGGATCGCGGAAGCTGAAGCGGCGCCCGCCGGGGAATTTCTCGTGACCGGTGATTTCGCCGCCGACCGCTTTGACTTTCGCCTCGGTCACTTCGAGGTCGTTGGCATAAAGCACCAAGAGCGGCCCGCCGCCTTGCACGACCTTGCGTTCGGCGTTGAAGCCACCGTCGCGCCCGCAGGCCTCGAACGACATGTACTCCGGCCCGAAATCGGTGAAGCCGCTCCAGCCGAACACGTTCTTGTAGAAGACTTTGGTCGCCGGCATGTCGGACACCGGCAACTCGATATAATCCATGGTTCCGTCGATCGGCATAAGCATTGTTCCCTTTTTGTTCTTTTTATGCCCGGACCAAGGACGAGTCAAGCCGTCAGCTGGTAAACGCTGGTTTCGCGCATGTCGCGGTCTTCCAGTTCGCGCGATGTCGGCACGTTATAGGTCGCCAGTTTTTCGACGCCGGAAGTCGGGAAATAAGTTCGTCCCGGATCGCCGATCAAAACGGCCGTCCCGGCGCGGGCGCGTTCCTTCAGCCACGCGGTGAGGCGTTCGGCAAGCGGGCGCTCGTAACACATGTCGCCGATCAAAATGACGTCCCACGGCCCCGCGCGCCCGATCACGTCGTCGGTCGTAACCTCTATCGTCACACCGTTGTCGATCGCGTTCTGGCGAATGGCGGCGGCGGCGAAGGGATCGATGTCGGCCGCCAGCACCGACTTGGCCCCGGCTTTGGCCGCCGCAATCGCGACCAATCCCGAACCGGAGCCGAAATCGAGCACCGATGCGCCGGGCAATTTGTGACTCTGGCCGCGATCGAGAATGTAGCGCGCTAAGGCCTGTCCGCCTGCCCAAGCAAAGGCCCAATACGGCGGCGGCACGCCTTCGCGCCCCAGTTCTGCTTCGGTCTTGTACCAGAGCGGCAGGACTTCGCTGGCCAGATGCAGGCGGATTTCGGGAACCAGCGGCGGCGCTTGCAGCATTGCGTTGGCGCGGATGAAGGCGAGGGGCTCTGTCATTTCTGGAATGACGGTTTAAGCCATCATGCTACCCGACGCCAGTTCGGGTTCCCCAACGTCAATGCTGCGGCCCGCTTTGGTGCGTATTACTCTGCCGCTTGCGGCAGCGCTCCGAAGCGCCGTTCGCGGGCATGGAACGCCGCCAGCGCCGCCGCCAGATCACCGGCATCGAAATCCGGCCAATTCTTCGCGGCGAAATAAAGCTCGGCATAAGCGCATTCCCACAAGAGGAAATCCGACAGCCGTTGTTCGCCGCTGGTGCGGATCAAGAGATCGACATCCGGTCCGGGCGGGACACCGTTCTTCACCGCGGCGATGATCGCCTCACGGGCGGAATAATCGAGGGCCACGCGCAAGCTGAGGACATCGCCCCATTCGGTCACGGCCTCGGCGCGTTCCATCTCGGCGACGAGATTTGCCGGCAGCCGGTCGCGGCGGCCGATAAACGAAAGCCGTACGCCGTCAGCGACCAGCGTCTCGGTTTCGCTGTCGAGGTACTGTTCGAACAGCTTCAAGAGATCGGCGACTTCCTCCGCCGGGCGGTTCCAGTTGGCGGCGGAAAACGCATGCACCGTGAGGGTGCTGATACCGGCATCAGGCGCCGCTTTGACGATCCGCCTGAGCGCTTCGATGCCGGCGCGGTGACCTTCGCGGCGGGGCAGTCCGCGCGCTCGCGCCCAGCGGCCGTTGCCGTCCATGATCGCGGCGACATGCAGAGAGTCTTTGCGTAGAAGAGAACTTGGCATAGCAAAGCATCCTTTCAAAAAAAGCCCTCAGCTCGGCACAATTTTCAAGCGCGCGGCGCCGAAATCTTCGCCCGCCGTTTTGGCGGCGTCGCGCACCACTTGTTCGAGCAGTGCCAGATATTCAAGAAAGCGCTTGCGGCCGCTCTTGGTCATCCGAATGGTCGTTTGCGGCCGATTGTTTTCGAAGGCCTTGTTGATCTCGACCAGACCCGCTTCCTGCAACACCTGCAGATGGCGGCTGAGGTTGCCGTCGGTCAAGCCGCACAGCGATTTCAGATCGCCAAACGGGAGGCCTTTGGGATGGCCGATCAGCGACGACAGCACGCCGAGCCGCGCTTTTTCGTGCATCACCCGATCGAGCCCTTCGAAGGCGAAAGGGGCCTCAGTCTTCGCCATCGGATTCTCCGGCCGCGAAATAGAGGAGCACGGCCATCAGCGACTGGCCGATCAGGAACGGCACGCCCATCAGCCACGGCGACAGTTCGTGCGTTTGGCTGGCCCAGAGCAGGCAGGTGAAGCCGGAAATCAGATAGAACGCGCCGGCATAGAACATGCTGCGCGGCAGGTTGTGCAGCGAGGCGTAGATGCCGAGGCTGACGAACAACTGCCACAGTCCGGGCATCATCCAGGTGTTCTCGGGCACGAAGTGCACCAGCAGCAGCGGCATGAAGAAACTGGCGGCGGTGGCGGGCAGGAACTGCTCAATCGCCTGGTCGATCATGGCGTCGGCGAGGCTCGAATGCAGGCGGCGCGAGCGGCCTTGCATCTCGATGCGCACCACGGCGCCGCAGACGATGGCGGTTGCCAGCCATTCGCCGCAGAACAGAACGGGCGTGCCGGCGATGGGGAGCAGGGTTTGCGCGGTTGCGGTGAGGAGCGAGAGGATGCCGGTGATCGAGATCGCCAGCGGACCGTAGCCGCGGAAGGCGGTATTGGAGGCGATCTGGCTCCTGATTGCCAGGATGTCCGCCAACGCCTTGTCGATGTCGCGCATCTGTTTCTCCCCCACGAGAGTAACTTTGCATTGCAAAGCATACAGTCCCAAAATGGAAATGCAAGGGCGGCGCTGGCGGAATTGTGATCCACGCGCCATTGTCAGAGAAAGCGCTGTCATAATAGAGTAATTCCCAGCAAGGGGCACACCTTGCCGAACCTGGGAGGAAGCGATGTCGTTCCGGACGCTTTGTTTGGGGACCGCCGCGGCGCTGGCGTTTGCCGTTGCGGCGATGGCCGCGCCGACGTGGATGAATACCGCGCTCACCGCCGACCAGCGCGCCACTCTTGTCCAGGCTGAGATGACGCGCGATGAAAAGCTGGTGCTCGTGCACGGCTATTACGGCGACGACGCCACCATCAACCCGCATTATCCGCCGCTGCCCGATGCCCTTCGCAAGGCACTGCCGCATGTTGCCGGTTACATTCCCGGCATTCCGCGGCTCGGCATTCCGGCGCAGATCGAGACCGACGCCAGTCTGGGTGTTTCCAATCAGCGCCACATGCGCCCCGGCGATACCGCCACCGCGCTGCCCGCGACCCTTCTCACCGCCGCAAGCTGGAATCCGGAAATCGCTTTTCAGGTCGGTGCGGTGGTGGGGCAGGAGACGCGCGACAAGGGCTTCAACGTGCTTTTGAACGGCGGCGTCGATCTGGCGCGCGATCCGCGCAACGGCCGCAATTTCGAATACGCCGGTGAGGATCCGTTGCTGGCGGGCCTCATCGTCGGCGCGGCGATCCGCGGCGCCCAAAGTCGCCACATCATTTCTACCGCCAAGCATTATGCGGTCAACGATCAGGAAATCGGCCGCGACTGGCTGAGTGCCAATCTTTCCGAACAGGCGATGCGCGAAAGCGATCTGCTGGCGTTCGAAATCGCCATCGAGAGGGGCGAGCCTGGCTCGGTCATGTGCGCTTACAATCGCGTCAACAGCGTCTATTCCTGCGAGAACGACTTCCTGCTCAACAAGGTTCTCAAGGGCGACTGGAGCTATCCCGGCTATGTTATGAGCGACTGGGGCGGGGTGCATTCCACCACCAAAGCGGCGCTGGCCGGACTCGATCAGGAATCGGCGTTTGAATTCGACCGCGATGATTATTTCGGCCCGGCGCTGAAGGCGGCGCTCGATGGGCCGGACGGGGCGGCACTCGCGACACGTCTCGACAACATGGTCCATCGCATCCTGCGCAGCATGTTCGCCCAAGGGCTGTTCGATGATCCCGCCGTGGCGGGGCCGAGCGATGTGGCCGCCAATGGCGCGGTGGCGATGCGCGCGGCGGAAGAGGGCATCGTTCTCCTCAAAAACGCGCGCGGGTTGTTGCCGCTGACGGCGGGGGCAAAACGTATCGCGGTGATCGGCGGGCGTGCCGACATCGGCGTGGTATCGGGCGGCGGCTCGGCCCAGGTGATGCCGGTCGGCAATGATCCGTCGCAGGAAATTCTGGTCGGCGGTGCCGGTCAGGATGCTTCCGGCCATAGCCGCGTGCCGCTCGAGAAGATGGTCTACGATCCGCCGGCGCCGCTCGCCACGATCAAGGCCGAGGCCCGCGGCAAGGTGGTGTTCGACGACGGCTCCGATCTCGCTCATGCCGCCGCCACGGCGCGCCGCGCCGATGTCGTGATCGTGTTCGCGACCCGCTGGCAGCGCGAAGGCATCGACACGCCCGACATCACGCTGCCCGGCAATCAGGACGCCTTGATCGCCGCCGTCGCCAAAGCCAACCGCCACACCGTGGTGGTGCTGGAGACCGGCAATCCGGTGGCGATGCCATGGCTCGAGTCCGTCGGGGCGGTGCTGGAAGCATGGTATCCCGGCAACCGCGGCGCGAACGCCATCGCGAATATCCTGTTCCGCAAGGTGAACCCATCCGGCCGCTTGCCGCTCAGCTTCCCGCAAAGCCTCGATCAGCTGCCGCAGCCGGTCATCCGCGGCAAGGATTTGCGCCAGC
>JAATGK010000328.1 GCA_015654715.1 Alphaproteobacteria bacterium | reverse complement strand
TCGCCTTGATGCGCGCCGGCGCGCCGGGGTCTTCCGCCGGGTGCTTCGGAATCTCCTCGGGCAGCGGCTCGCGCCGCTTGATGAGAGCCACCGGCGGCACTGCCACCTCGAGGGCTTGCTTGCGAATTTTTTGGACGTCTGTTTTGGCGGGGGTCGCTGGTTTGGCTTTTTTGATCATGGTGTTCTGCCGTACGGGAGCGCGAAGGCGCCCTCCGGATATGGGAACTTATCTGTCGCACAACAAGGCGGTAAAGAGCGGGCGGGAGCGCAGCCGCCGTGCAACGCACGCGGCCTTGGCGACGATTACCGCACGAAATCGCTGCCGAAATGCAAATGGACCGGAAAGAAATGGTCGGAGCGAGAGGATTTGAACCTCCGACCCCCTGTCCCCCAGACAGGTGCGCTAACCAGACTGCGCCACGCTCCGACACTTGTCTCGACCCGATGCGCCGGCCGATGGACAGCGGCCTTGAGGCCGCCGGGGGGTTGGTTCCTGGGGCTAACCCCAAGGGCCGCGGACTATAGTTGCCTGCCCCCGGAAGGGCAACCGCTCAAGCTGCGGCAATGTCCCGGGTTTTCAGTCGTTCTTTGGCGACGGCGCCCTTCCGCTGACCCCGCGTCCGTAACTCGGCAGTGCGGCGATACACCTCTGCCACTAATTCGATACTGCACGATGCGATCGATCGCACTACGCGAGGGAAAGAGAGAACGTGAGAGGTACTGCTAAATCAAGCGCGGTGCAGCGCGCATGCGGGCTTTGAGTTGCACCAGTTCGGCGAGGAGGATTTCCAGCCTCTCACGCTGGGCTTCGTCGAGGCTCGCGCCACGGCGGCTGAACGGCACCACGGCATGATCGTCATGCTCGGGCAGGTGATCTTGCGGCGGCTGAACGGTCTCGCGGCCGATCTCGGCAACATAGCGCGTGCCTTTGTCCTTCAGAACTTTCTGCACGCCTTTGATGGTGTAGCCGTCGGAATAAAGCAGCGTGCGGATGCCGCGCAGAAGATCGACGTCTTCGGGACGATAATAGCGGCGGCCGCCGGCGCGCTTGGTCGGTTTGATTTGCGTAAAGCGGCCTTCCCAGAAACGCAGCACATGCTGCGGAACATCCAATTCGCAAGCCACCTCACTGATCGTGCGAAATGCTTCCGGTGATTTTGCGCGCAAGGGAAATTGCGCTAACGCCGCATACGACATCAGTCGTCCTCATTCATGCCGTCGGGCGGCGTCAGTCCGTTGATGACGGCCTTCAACACATGTGAAGGGCGGAACACCAGAACGCGGCGCGGCGCGATCGGAACTTCATCACCGGTCTTCGGATTACGGCCCATGCGTTGCGACTTCTGCCGTACTGCAAAGGTACCGAACGAGGAGAGCTTTACCGTTTCCCCGCGCGCGAGTGCTGCGCACAGTTCTTCCAGTATGTCCTCGACCATCTGTGCCGATTCATTACGGGACAGGCCTACAGCCTGGAATACCGCTTCGGTTAAATCGGCGCGTGTCAGTGTCGTCGTGGTCATGGCGGTAAAACGACTCCCTGGTGCTCGCGTTAGGGTAAGCGAAACCGGGATTTACCGTCAACATCAAAGGGATAGGACAGAGCTTTGAGATTGATTACCAACGCACGAGGCAAGCACCCCAGGTCATGCCTGCGCCGAGGGCCTCCATCAGCACCAATTGGCCTCGCTGGATGCGGCCGTCCGCCACAGCAGTAGACAGTGCCAACGGCACCGAAGCAGCCGAAGTGTTGCCGTGCAGGGCCACGGTGGAAACCACTTTGGAGGCGTCAACCCTCAGTTTTTTGGCCGTGCCGTCGAGAATGCGCTGGTTGGCCTGATGAGGCACGAACCAGTCGATCGCCTCCACCGGCACCCCCGCGGCGGCGGCTGAAGCCTCCACCGAGGCGGCAATATTGGTCACCGCGTGCTTGAAGACTTCCTTGCCTTGCATCCGGATGAAGCCGACCGATTGGTTGGTGGAAGGCCCGCTGTCGACGTACAGCAGGTCGTGCAGCCGCCCGTCGGAGAACAGGACGGTGTTGAGCACGCCGCGATCCTCGGCCGTGCCGCTGCCCTCGCCCGCATTCAGAACGACCGCGCCGGCACCGTCGCCGAACAGGACGCAAGTGGTACGGTCGTTCCAGTCCAGGATGCGCGACATCGTATCGGCCCCGATCACAAGAACGCTTTTCGCCTGCCCGGCCTTGATGAAGTTATCGGCCACGCTCATGGCGTAGATGAAGCCGGCGCACACCGCCTGCACGTCGAAGGCAAAGCCGCGAGTCATGCCGAGCTTGCGCTGCACGATGGTGGCGACCGACGGGAAGGTCAGATCCGGCGTGGTCGTGGCGACCACCACCATGTCGATGTCGTCCGCCGTGGCCCCGGCATGGACGAGCGCGGCCTGGGCCGCCTTGACCGCGAGATCTGAGGTCTTCTCGCCCGGCGCTGCAATATGGCGCTGACGGATGCCCGTGCGGGTACGGATCCACTCGTCACTGGTATCCACCTTGGCGGCGAGTTCGGCGTTCGTGACGATATTTTCCGGCAGGTAGGAGCCGCAACCGATCACTTGAGACCGGAGCACGGGACTACTTGTCATGAGGCAACCGCCTCAGGCTTGACGCCCGCGCGATCGGCCACGATGGAATTGTTGACTCCGCCCAAGACCATTTCGATGGCGGTATCGAGCGCATAAGCGAAACCGATGGCGTCGGTGCCGCCATGCGCCTTCACCACAATGCCGTTGAGCCCGAGCATCAGCCCGCCGCCGTAGGCACGCGGATCGAGCTTGCGCCGCAAGGCCAGCAACGCACCCGAGGCGAGAATCGCCCCCAGACGCGACAGGAACGAACGCTTCAGCGAACCTTTGAGGAAGAAGGCAATCAGCTTGGCGGTGCCTTCCAGCGTCTTCAGCACGACGTTACCAGTGAAGCCATCCATCACCGCGACATCGACCACACCTTCGGTAATGTTGTTGCCTTCGATGAAGCCGCAGTATTCCATCGGCAGATTAGACTGGCGCAGGATATGCGCAGCGCCCTTCACCGCGTCATGGCCCTTCACTTCTTCCGACCCGACGTTGACGAGACCGACGCGCGGACGCGGCATGCCGAACACGGCCCGCGCCAAGGCCTCACCCATGATGGCGAAGTCGACGAGCTGTTCGGAATCGCATTCGATATTGGCGCCGCAATCGAGCACGACGACCTGGCCGCGCTGAGTCGGCCACACCGAGGCGATGGCGGGACGCGAGATGCCGTTGATGACGCCGAGCTGGAACGAGCACATCGCCATCAGCGCGCCGGTATTGAAGGCCGAGACGACGCATGCCGCTTCGCCAGACTTCACCGACTCGATGGCGTGCCACAAACTGGAACGGCGGCGGCGGCGGAGCGCGAAACTGGGCTCCTCGTCCATCGACACGCGCGATGCGGCATGGCGCACGCTGACGCGTCCGGCGAACTTACCCTTGCGCTTGGCAATGAGCTGGTTCAGCACCGTCTCGTCGCC
>JAATGK010000423.1 GCA_015654715.1 Alphaproteobacteria bacterium | reverse complement strand
GCCGCTGGTCTCAGAACTCCGTCCACACCCGGAACTGCATCCGCGCGTCGCCGTACCAAGTGACGCCGCTGAGCCCGCTGCCAGCCGAGGCCCGCAGCGGCCAAGCGTTGTAAAGCGAACCATGAATGTGATCGAAGATTTCGGCAGTGACGCCCACGCCCGTGCTGCGGAAGCTGTAGAGGCTCTGCTGACCCGGCAGCGCATCGTTGAGCCAAGCGCGCCCGCCATCGAAGAAGGCCACCAAGCGCAACTCGTTGAGCCAATCACCGGCGTAAGGCCCCACATTGGGGCCGCGCACCTCGAACGTGCCTTGCACGCCCTTGTCGCCGAGTCCTTCGCTTTGCAGATAGCCGCGCACCGAGCCGTCGCCGCCGAGCGAGAACTGCTCGTTCGAGATCAGCGGGCCGTTGGCGAACTGGCCTTCGCCAGAGAGATAGAGATCAAATCCGTAAGGCAGATTGCGCAGCCAACTGGCATTGCCCTTGAGGTAAAAGAAGTTGCCGTCGGCATGGAACCGCGTGTAGTCGTAACCGGCCTGACTGCTCCCCAGGTGCCGGAAGGCGAAGTTGGCGCTTAGCTCGAAATTGATCTGGTCTACAATATCGTGCCATGAGCCGTTATAGCCCGCCGATACCGGGTAATAGGTGATCGGCGACGCGTCGGAAGACATTTCCGGTTTACCGGTGCTGCTGCTGACGCTTGTCTGCGAGACGATATTGGTGAAGCGCTTGTAGGCCGCCGAGAACTGCAGGTAATGAAAATAGTCGCCGCTGTCGAAGAGACTCAGCGTTCCCAGCGGCGTCACATCCGCCAGCGTCACCGACCAGCCTTTGCCTAGAATGCCGGTCGCGCCCAACGTGTTTACGTTCGAATCCGAGCGCAGCACCGTCAGTGAAAGCTTCGAGTCCGAGCGCGGCACCGGCGCCGTATAGGTCAGCGCATAGACTTCGCTGTCCGACTTGTCCTCCGGCGCCACATTGTAGAGCCCGGAGAGAGAATGGTTCAGGCCCCATAGATTGTCGTAACTAACGTTGGCCTGGACGCGGTACTGGTGGGTGTCGCGGCTGTAGCGGTTGTTGATCTCCAGCCCGCCGTGCACCGCCAACTGGTCCTTCACATCCAGATCGACATCGATGGTCTGCGACGCCTTGCCCTGCTTCATCTGCGGCGTCACCTGCAGGTCATTGCTCCGCGAATTGAGCGCCGTCAGCTGCTTGTTTACATCGTTCAGGTTCGGAACCGTCCCCGGCTTCAGCGATGGCACCGCCTGCGTCACCGTCTCGTCCGGCGTCCAGTTGCCGCTCTTGACCCGCAGCTCACCGACCTTGGCTTCCACCGCCTTCAGTCGCACGGTTCCGTCGCGCACCGTCTGCTTGGGGATTGTGACATACACGGTCTGGTAGCCGGCGCTGCTGTACGCCTTCTCGAGTGCCGCGCGCGCAGACTCGATGTCCGCCATCGTCCGCTGCGGCCCCGAAAAGGGATATACCGCACGCTCAATCGACCGGGTGTCGAGAACCGTGTTGCCCTCAACAACATACTCGCGCACGTCAAAGCGGCGCTCGGGCTTCGGCGCTGACGAGGATGATGGCGCCGACGTAGAAGCCGGCGCGGCAGTCGATGTATCAAGCGCAGCCGGCGCTGTCTGAGCCAAGCTCGCACCAGCAAAACAAACCAGCGCCGAAAACGCGCAACCACCAAACAATGCAGAGCGCAATGCGCTCCGCATATCGAATATTCCGTCCACCATAACCCCTCGCTCGCGCGTCCAACGCATCTTCGTAAACGCAACACAACTTGTTCGGCTGCAAACGTCTGTCTGCAGACGAATGTAACCACCTAGCTGTCACAGTATTTGCGACGGTCGGGTCGCCTGCGACCATCCCGCCCAAACATCGCTGTGCTGCGCTTTGCGCCTTCGAGGGTAAAAGAGTTTGAGAGGGTGGTCCGGGACAAGAGTTTCTTATGAATTATTTACGTCAACTACGGACAGAGAATGCACCCGCAGCTGCTCAGCTGAGGACAACCAACCCGCCCGGTAATTGCGTCGCCGAGACATTGGCGAGTCTTTCCAAATCAGCGACGACATTCTCAATGCGATCGATACGGAACGTCGCGTTGAAGCGGCGGTTCGCTAATTCATGCCGGGCAACCATGATCTTGCCCGGGCGATAGCGGTTGATTTCATCCACGACGGTTTCCAAACTTGCATCGTAGAAGATCAACTGCCCCTGGCGCCACGCCGTCACCACAACCGGATCCACAGTCACGGTCTTGCCGATTTCGGATGCATTCACGGTCACTTGCTGGCTGGTCGCAAGATTGCGACGACTGCCGCCGCCTTCAACGTCTATTTTGTCCAGCGTGCAGGTCACACAAATACCGTCGCCGGTGTAACGCACATCGAAGCTACCCTGATCGGTAGATGCGGCAACACCGCCCGCAATAACGGTGAACCGCGTTGCTGCAGTCACCGCGACTTCACCGCCGATCAACGCCACACGGGGCCGATCCGCTGCAGACTTGAGTGCTACGCTTGTGCGCGTGTTGAGTGCGAGCATGACACCTTGTGCCGGCGCGATTTCGCGGCGTTCGCCGATGCCCGTTCGATAATCGGAAGAAAGCTCAGCCAATGACGGCCAAAGCCCCAGCGGGGGACGTAGTATGGCCACACCAGAGACGACTGCCGCCAAACCGCCCAACGCCGCACGCCGCGTGGAGGGACGCTCCCAAACGGCGGGACGAAACTGCTCACCGCCCGGAAACTCGTGGCGCCGCGTCAGGCGCACCATTCGTACGGCCGCAGAAAAAGCTTCGGAATGACCGGAACTGTGGTTAAGCCAGCATTTCAGCGCGACACGGTCTTCCACCGTCGCCTTTCCGGAAACAAATAAAGCAACCCATTCGAGCGCTTGACGCTCGATCTTCGTGAGTACACGGGGACCGTTGTGCACTTCGTTCACCATTTCTGCCTGCAGCCCGTCACCACGCATTTCGCCAACCACGCAGCATTACTCAATAAATGTTCGGAGCCAGCCACTTGGGAAGTCATTTCTTGGGTCGTTTCAAAATTGCCTCTGCACACGTCTCGCGCGCCCGCTTCAACTCCATGTCGATCATGCGTTTGCTCAACCCGAAACGCCGCGCAATCTCGTTGGAACTCAAGTTTTCACTGAATGACGCCAATAGGATAGCCTGACGCCGCGGCGGCAACTCGGCGAAAGCCCGCTCGAACGCCTCGAGCTCGGAGCGATCCTCGACGGTCTTGGCCGGACTGGGTGTATCATCGACCAGGTCGAAAGTTTCCTCGATCTCGGCTACCGACAGAAGCCGCCGCCCGGCCCTTTGCCGGCCGCGCGCAACATTCAGAGCAATCTTAAGGAGATAGCCGAGCGGATGTTCGATCGGCCGGATTTCCTTGCCGCGTTCGAGCTGCAAGTACGTGTCATGGAGCGCTTCGTGTGCCAAATCGCGCGACAGCAACCGCCGCTCGAGCAACTTCAGCAGCCGTTCGTAGCTTTCAACAAGGACGGTGCGTAGCGGGATATTGCCATCCGGCATTATATTACAAACTCCCGCCCAACGCGTAACAGCTAGGCCGCCCCATCCTCTGAACGCGTTCAGTATCGCATGGGCTTGATCCGAGCAACGTTTGATCTTGTGGCAGCATCGCCACAACGACCTTCCCAGGCATGACGGCGAAGTGCGGTATAAGCAAAAGCAACTCGCCCGAAACTGCGTCAATCGCGTCTGTCAAAAAACTGCAATTATACGCGTGACATGATTGTTCGTTATGACGAGCGGACTGGGAGCGGGGCGAGCGGAGATCAACCGCAGCAATCGGGGAATGCACTCCGTTTAACTGGCAGCAATGGGAACTGTTTGGGGAAGATGATTGGCCGACAGATGTCCTGGGCGCGACATTGTAAAGTGGTTGGCGCAACGATCGTGGTCGCCTTCGCCGCGAGTCTTTTCCTTCCCGCGGAAGCGGAAGATATAGCACTTGATAACACGCCACCCACATATTCGAGTTTTGCCGGTAACGCCGTCGCCTTTGACATTCCGGCGCAATCCCTGGCCTCGGCCTTGACGGCTTACAGCACAGTCACGGGCATCCCGGTGTTCTATAATAGCCGTCTGACGCAAGGCCGCCGGTCTCAAGCGGTGGAGGGAGTTTTTGGCGCCAAAAGAGGGTTGGCGATTTTATTGGGCGAGACGGAGCTGGACCCGATCGAAACAAGTCACAGTTCCATCACCTTGATCCTGCACGCGACCGATGCCGTCTACGCGATCACCTCTCCCATCGCCGCCCCGCAATTGGCCCTCTTTACCATGCATGTTGCCGCGCTCCCCCTTGGGAATCACCAACTTTATGCCTCAGCCGTTCGCTCTTCCATTCAAGGCGCGTTACAGCGAGCCAGTGCAGTGAACCGCAACACATTTCAAGTTGACATGAACGTGTGGCTCACCTCCACCGGGATGATCCGACGCATGGACCTATTGGTTCCGACCGGGCGGGCAGATGTTGATCTGGCGATCACGCGCGCTCTCCACGGCCTGACCATCGGCGCACCACCGCCGGCACTGCTGCCGCAGCCGGTGCACGTCAATATTCTGGTGGGCGGTCGTTCTTCATAACAGGATGCGACGGCGCCGGATGACATCCATAGACCTTTCAATCGCAACCACGGTTCCCGACGGGGCGCCGGACCGTAGCTTGCGCGCACGGTTGATCGGTGCTGTCTGTGCCGTGCTTATTCAAGTCACGCTTCTGAGCTTGTTTGTGATCGGTCAAAGACTTTCGCTCTCGACAGATATGGTAACGGGCAGCGGTGGATCGGAGTCCGAGATATCGGTGTCGCTGTTCGGAACGCCCAAGACCGGAACACCGGCAAAGCCCGCCATGACACAGTCACATGGTTCGACCATTGTCAGGCCGACCTTGATCCTGCCGCTGCCGGCATCCGTCACTCCCCCTGACACGTCCATCTCTTCCGCCGACGGTGATGATGCTCCCTCCAACGGGGCGATCCTGGGTGGCGCCGGCGGTTCGCCCGCGACACTGAATTTCGAGCGGCAGTTGCTTGCCCACATCGAGAACTATCGTCGATTCCCGGATGACGCCAGACGGAACCGGCAGGAAGGAACGGTCGACGTT
>JAATGK010000288.1 GCA_015654715.1 Alphaproteobacteria bacterium | reverse complement strand
GTGGAAACCAGCATTTATCTGAAGCCAGGCGAAGAAGGCCATGGGCTGGGCCGCCGCCTGTTCGACACCCTATTTGCCGCCCTCAGCCGCGAGGACGTTCATGTCGCCATTGGGGTCATCACCTTGCCGAACGCGCCGTCGGAGGGCCTGCACCGGGCTTGCGGCTTCGAGCTGGTGGGCACCCTCAAACAGTCCGGGCGCAAGTTCGGCCGGTTTTGGGACGTCGGCCTGTACCAGCGGCTGTTCTGATCACCCCGGAAGGGGCCGAAGCGGCCTTTTTCCCCATTTCCGGCCATCATCGCCCTTGATTCCACCTCAGGCCTGGCCCGGCCGGTCCCTGGGGCTGGTTAATCCCCGGAAGTTGTTGTCGCGCTTGGCCTTGGGGTGGACAACGGCCCTAGCGGCGCCCGTAATCCCCTGCTATAGCGGCGCCCTTCCGCTGGACCGGTTGGTCGGATTGGCCCAGGGGGAGGCCCGCACGCGGGCGTGGCGGAACTGGCAGACGCACTCGGTTTAGGTCCGAGCGCCGCAAGGCTTGTGGGTTCAAATCCCTCCGCCCGCACCACGCTTCGCTCGCGATGCGTGTGAAGCGTGTCCGGCGCAGCAAGTTCGGCGAAGCCGGGCCGTTAGGCCGCGAGCTACGCATGGCAAGCCAGCCTTCGCGCACAATGAAGACGTGCGAGGCTGGATCAGGAAGTTTGGGAAGAAAAGATATGCAGATTACCGAGACCATCTCCGAAGGCCTGCGCCGCGAATATAAGGTGGTCGTGGCCGCGTCCGATCTGGACAGCCGCCTCACCGGCAAAATCCTGGAAATCAAACCGAAGCTGAGCCTCAAGGGCTTTCGCCCCGGCAAGGCGCCGATCTCCTATTTGAAGAAGACCTTCGGCAAATCGATGATGGGCGAAATCGTCGAAGCGGCGATCAACGAAGGCAGCCAGAAGGCGGTCACCGACAATTCGCTGAAAGTGGCGTTCCCGCCGCGCATCGAAGGCCTCGACGATCAGACGGCCGTGCAGGCCGTGGTCGACGGCAAGGCCGATCTCGAATTCAAGGTCGTGGTCGACCTGATGCCCGATTTCGAACTTGCCGATGTCTCGAAGCTCGAAGTCGAGAAGCTGGTAGCCGATGTCAGCGACGAAGATGTTGAAGAATCGCTGAAGCACATCGCCGAACAGTCGCGCACCTATTCCTCGCGCGAAGAGGGCGAAGCGGCCGAATCGGGCGATACGGTGGTGATCGATTTCGTCGGCACCGTCGATGGTGAAGAGTTCCAAGGCGGCAAGGCCGAGGGCTTCAATCTGACGCTCGGCTCCAATCAGCTCATTCCTGGTTTCGAAGACCAGCTCATCGGTGCCAAGAAGGACGAGGCGCGCGACGTCAAGGTCCCGTTCCCGGCCGATTATCCGGAAGCGTCGCTGGCCGGCAAAGACGCCGTCTTCGCGGTGACCGTGAAAGACGTCAAGAAGCCCGACGAACTGAAGATCGACGACGATCTGGCCAAGACCCTCGGTCTCGACAGCCTCGGCACGCTCAAGGAACGCGTCAAGGACCAGCTCAAGCGCGACTATGCGCAGGCCAGCCGTCTGCACATGAAGCGCCGCATCCTCGATGCGCTCGACGAGAAGCATTCGTTCTCGCTGCCGCCGACCATGGTCGAAGGCGAATTCAACGGCATCTGGCAACAGGTCGAAGCCGAGCTGAAGAAGGAAGGCAAGAGCGCTGAGGACGAAGGCAAGTCCGAAGAGGATCTGAAAAAGGAATATCACGAGATCGCCGAGCGCCGCGTGCGTTTGGGTCTGGTGCTGGCCCGCATCGGCGAGCAGAACGGTCTCACCGTGTCGCCGGAAGAAGTCCAGCGCGCCATCGCGACCCGCGCCCGCCAATTCCCCGGCCAGGAGCAGCAGGTGTTCGAGTTCTATGCTCGCAACGCCCAAGCCCAGGCCGAAGTCCGCGCTCCGATCTTCGAGGACAAGGTGGTCGATTTCATCGCCGAACTGGCCATGATCCGCGAAACCAAGGTCGACCGCGCCACGCTGTTCCTCGATCCCGACGAAGCGATGGATAAGCTGAAGGGCGAGAAGAGCGAATAGTTCTCGCGCACGAAAAATGAAGAGGGCGCCCGGCAACGTGGCGCCCTTTTTGTTGGGCGGCTTGCCACGGGAAAGGAGAATCCGTATAATCCATGTAATACGGAGAATGCGGATGGTTCGGGTTACTTCGGCGGAATTCCAGAAGAACATCGGCCGCTACCAAGACTTGGCTCTGACTCAGCCGGTAACGGTGACGCGCAACGGTAGAGACCGCACGGTGGTCCTTTCGGCCGATGAATATGCCCGCCTGAAACGCCGCGACCGGCAGGTCCTCAGCTTGGCGGAATTTTCCGACGCGGACATTGAAGCGATCGCGCGCGCTGAAGCGCCTGCCGAAGCCGCAAAGTTCGATAGCGAAGCTGAGTAACGCCGATGGCTTTGCCCGAACCGGTGCCCGGTTTGGTGATCCGCTACGCCTATCTCTGGCTCGACGAACACCGGCAGGGGCGCGAAGAGGGCGTCAAGGATCGCCCCTGCGCCATCGTTCTGGTGGCCGGGCAAGACGATGACGGCAAGCTCGTCACAGTTCTTCCCGTCACGCATGCGGCGCCGAAGGATACGCGTTTTGCGGTCGAGATTCCGGCGGCAACCAAAGCGCGCCTCGGCATGGATTCGGCGCGGTCGTGGATCGTGTTGACAGAAGCCAACCGCTTCCGCTGGCCGGGCCCCGATTTGCGTTTCGCCGGCAAAGGCGATGCCGCAAGCGTTGCGTATGGACTGCTGCCGAAAAGTATCTTCGATCTTGTGCGCGACCGCTTCGTTGCGTTGCTGCGGGCGAGAAATGTGGCGCCATTGCAGCGGTCCGACTAAGCAGACACCGTTCCATCGCGAATTTGCGCGCCGCTGCCGCAGTAGTTTGAATTTCCCATATTTGCACCGCATTCGTCATGGGCAGGTGTTCCATGCGGTCGTATCTGCATCCTTTAAGCCGGTTCGCTGCATCCCATCTGTGAATACGCAAACAGCACAGAGGGAAAACGATATGCATCGCACTTTGTCCGCCGCCGCGTTGGCCGCCGTTCTTTTCGTTCCGGCCATGGCACAGCCCGCGTTCCTTACCGTGTCCGCTACGGCGCCGACCGGATCCGGCCTGTATCAGAAGAAGGCCATCAATGTGCCGTTCGCTGACGTCGATCTTGGCACGCCTCAGGGGGCTGCGGCGCTGCTCGATCGTATCGATGCCGCCTCGCGCGCGGTCTGCGGCGAACGCGCTGACCGGCCGATGGATGTCGTCCGCGCAAGAGTTTTCGCGGCCTGCCATAAGCAGACCGTCGCCGCAGCGGTCGAGGCGGTGAATGCACCGGTCCTCACACAGTTTGCTGCCACGCGTTGAGGGGCGGCTGAAGAAAAAGGCGTCTTCTCCCTCCCAGGAGGGCGCCCTTTTTCTTCGTGCGCGCGGTCACCAGCGCTGATGCACGTGCGGCGCGATGAGACGTTCGTAGATTTCCCGCACCGCTGCCATTGTCGCGCCTGAAAGCGCGGGCAGGGCGGCGGCTTCGGCATTGGACCTTGCCTGCTCGGCATTGCGTGCGCCGGGGATCACCACCGTCACCGCCGGGTCCATCAAAATCCAGCGCAGCGCGAACTGGGACATGCTGGCGCCCTGCGGTACCAGCTTCTTCAGTTCCTCGACCGCCGCAAACCCGGCCTCAAGCGGTACGCCGGCAAAGGTCTCGCCGACATCGAAGGCTTCGCCGTGGCGGTTGAAGTTGCGGTGATCGTCGGCGGCGAATTTTGATTGTGCCGTGATCTTGCCGGTGAGCAGACCGCTGGCCAGCGGCACCCGCACGATCACCGCGATGTTCTTGCGCGCCGCTTCCTTGAAGAACAGCTCGGCGGGGCGCTGGCGGAAGATGTTGTAGATGATCTGGATACTGACGACCCCGGGGAATTCGATCGCCTTCAGCGCCTCTTCGACCTTTTCGACGCTGACGCCATAGGCTTTGATCTTGCCGGACGCTTTCAGCTCATCCATCGCCGCAAATAGTTCGGGGCGGTACAACGCTTCGGTCGGCGGGCAGTGAAGCTGCACCAGGTCGAGGCTTTCGACGCCGAGATTGACGAGGCTGCGATCGATGAAACCTTCCAGGTTTTTCTTGGTGTAGCCATCCGCCGTATGCGGATTAAGCCGCCGTCCCGCCTTGGTCGCCACGAAGGGGCGCGGGCCGCCACGTTCCTTCAGCACTTCACGGATGATGGTTTCGGAGCGGCCATCGCCATAAACGTCGGCGGTGTCGATGAAGGTGATGCCGGCATCGAGCGCGGTATGAAGCGCGTTGCGCCCGTCCGCCTCGCTGACATCGCCCCAGGCCGAGCCGATCTGCCAGGAGCCGAAGCCGATCTCGCTGACGATGGCGGGTAATTTTCCGAACGGTTTCAGCTTCATGATCGTCTCCAGATTTCCATTTTCGACCGAGCGGTTAGCACCGCTCCGGCAGTCGCGCCACCCCGAAGGATCGGAGTCTCGCGGAACATGTTCCCATTGTTGTTTATCGATAAATAGGTATTGATAGTCGATGTTGATACATCGTGTTTCGATATGGTGAGGCCATGAAAACTATCAACGTCGTCCTGGGTGTCGTGTTCGCCGCCTTTGTGGTGGCCGTCGACACCGGAGGTTCCGGCAGAGCAATGCAAACCGGGATCGGCTTTGTGGCGGCCCGGCTTTGCGGCGGATCTGCCGCGATGGGCGCCGAGGAACCGACGCGCGTCTGTCTGGGGCGCGCGTTGGACGTGGCCGCCGACCTTTGGGCGCTGGCCCGGCAATTCTGACGGAGGGGTATTCCTATGACATCGACGACGCGTTGGCTGCCGCGTGTGCTGCGCTGGATTTTCCGGTTTTTCACCATTGCCATGGCGGTTGCGGCGTTCGCCATCGTCGTGGTGATGGTGATCGATCCGAAACTGCCATCCGGTACCAATTGGAAACCGATGGCGGTACAGATCTTCGGTCAGCCCGGCTTCGTGACGATCCAGAGTTCGACTCTGACGGCGAACTATCTCACGCATGACGGCGTCAATCTTCAGGTGAGCGATGTCACCGGCCTGGTCGAGCTGGTCAAGCACACCGGTCTGCCGATCGCGCTGCTCAGCGTGCTGTATTTCGGTCTGCTGTTCGATCTGCTGCGCCGCCTGTTCCGCAATGTCGAACGCGGCGAGAGTTTCACGCGGCAGACCGTGCGTCTCGTGCAGATCGTCGGCGTCTCGCTGCTGGCATATTCGGTGATCTCGGCGTTTGCCGAAGGCTGGTTCGAATATGTGCTGTTCGACTATCTGTCCCACCATGCCGTGGTTACAGTGTCCGGCACCGCCGTCCACCTGCCGCGCCCAGACAGCTTCAGTTTCAGCATGGGCAGCGGTTCGCCGTTCGGCAGCTCCTACTTCTTCAGCGGTCTTCTGGTCCTCGCTCTGTCGGAAGTGTTCCGCCAGGGGCTGGCCCTGAAGAGCGACCACGATCTGACGATTTAGCTATGGCCATCAAGCTCAACCTCGACCGGGTGATGTTCGAACGGAAGATCAGTCTTACCGATCTGGCCGACCGCATCGGCATCACTTTGGCCAATCTTTCCATCCTCAAGAACAACAAAGCGCGGGCTGTCCGCTTCTCCACTCTCGATGCCTTGTGCCGCGCGCTGAACTGCCAGCCCGGCGAGATCATCGAATGGGTGCCGGGCGAACCCGAAAAGGACGACGACCATGCGTGAAGGGGTCTGGCGCAAAGCGCTGCATGCCGCGATCGGCTTGTGCATCGCGCTGGTGCTGACGAGTGCCGCCCATTCCGAGCCGGTGCTGACCACGGCCGCGGCCAAGGCGATGTTTGCCGAAGCCAAAGCGGTGTCCGACAAGGACGGCGGCGTTACTTGGGGCAAGGCGCTCTACGGCCCGATGCTGTTCATCGCTCAGGACACCCACACGATCATCGCCAACGAGCCGGATGCGAACGGGCAATTGCGGGCGCAAGACGGGGTTTGGGTCGGGACGCTGCCGCCGGACATCCTGCCCGCCAACACCGCGCTCGAATGGCAAGGCAAGCGCTGGACCATGCTGGCGTGGCCGCTGTGGGGCGACGGCGCCGGGCGCGGGCGGCTGCTGGCGCATGAGATGTTCCACCGGATCCTGCCGGATCTGCATCTCATGATCGCTGCCGACACGACCAATCCGCACCTCGATACGTTGGAGGGGCGGCTGTGGCTGCAGCTCGAATGGCGAGCACTGGCGGCGGCGCTGATCTCCATCGGCAAGCCGCGCGAGGCGGCGATCCGCGACGCCTTGGCGTTCCGCGCCCATCGCGCGGCGCTGTTCGCCGGTTCAAGCGAAAGCGAGCGGGTGATGGAGATCAACGAAGGCCTCGCCGAATATACCGGCGTGCGGGTGGGATCGGCCGATGGGGCCGCGGCGCACTGGCAGGCGGCGGTGAAACTTCTAACTGCCGGTGAAAAGACCTGGGTGCGGTCGTTTCCGTATACCTCGGGGCCGGCCTACGGTCTGTTGCTGGATGCGCTGACGCCGGGCTGGCGCGCGAACCTGACCGACAAGTCCGATCTTGCCGGCCTGCTGGCGGCCGCGCTGCCGAAAGCGCCCGCGGGCGATGCGGTGGCGCGGGCCAAGCTTTACGGCGAAGCCGATGTACGCCGCGCCGAAAGCGAACGCGCCGCCGCCGCGGAGGTCGAGAAGGCCGCTTACCGCGCCAAGCTGGTCGATGGGCCGGTGCTGCTGCTGCCCAATCTCGGTTCGCATTTTCGCGTCAGCTTCGATCCGCGTGATCTGGTGCCGCTGGGCGAGGCAGGCACGGTCTATCCCAGCATGCAAGTCAGCGACGAATGGGGCGCGCTGGTGGCGGGCGAAGGCACGCTGGTGTCCGCCAATTGGCAACAGGTGTTCGTGACCGCGCCGACCGCAACTAAGGGCGCGCACTTGGCGGGCGCCGGCTGGACGCTGGATTTGGCACCAGGATGGAAACTGGTGCCGGGGGCCAAGCCCGGCAGCTTCACGGTGAAAAAGGAGTAAACGCGCCGGGTCAGCCATGAAGCGGATGGGCGCCGGTGTGAACCGGCGTCCATTTTCTCTTGAGTAGCAAATGCAATATCGTCCGCCCTAATGCGCTAAAGACTGATGGGGCTTGCGGGGTTGTATCCAATTGGATACAATAAAAGAAGACGATCACGCTTTTGCGGTCGGCCGTGTTCGACCTCTGGCTGCGTGAATTGGTGGACCAGAAAGCCAAGGCCAGAGTTCTGGCGCGCCTGAGAAGTGCGACGTTCGGCAATTTCGGGGACTGCGCGCCGGTTGGCGAAGGCGTTTCCGAGATGCGGATACACACCGGACCCGGATACCGGATCTATTACGTGCGAACGGGGAACACCGTGTATGTGCTGCTCGTCGGCGGCGACAAGGCGAGCCAGAAATCCGATATTGCCCGCGCCAAACGGATGGCGGCCGAGTTGAAGGAGTGAGCGATGAAAGCGGATGTGAAGCCGTTCGACGCGGCCGAATATCTCGACAACGACGAGGCGATTGCCGAGTACCTCACGGCGACCATGGCCGACCCCAATCCGGCTGTGTTTCTCGCCGCGCTCGGCGACGTTGCTAAGGCCCGGGGCATGG
>JAATGK010000266.1 GCA_015654715.1 Alphaproteobacteria bacterium | reverse complement strand
GTCGGTTCCGCCCAACGATCCGGCGGCGGTGCAGGTGACGGCGGGTTCGCATCCCGGCCTGTTGGTGCTGAAACGCGGCGTCAACAACGAAGGCAAGCTGATGACCGTGCTTGGTCTCAGCGAAATGAGCCGGCTGAATTCGTTTTTCGGCATGACTTCCGGCGCCGGCGGTTGGCGCGTTGTGGTTGTCGATACCGCCGATGACATGAACGACAACGCCGCCAATGCGCTCTTGAAACTGCTCGAAGAGCCGCCGTCGCGGGCGATGTTGCTGCTGTTGTCGAACACGCCGGGCAGGCTCCTGCCGACCATCCGCTCGCGCTGCCAGCGATTGACCTTGCGGCCGCTTGCCGATGCCGACATGGCGGCGGAACTGGCCGCCTTGCTCCCCGATACCTCCAACGATGAACGCGTTGCACTGGTAAAACTGGCCGGCGGATCGCTCGGTGCGGCGCTCAGGCTTGCCAGCGGCGAAGGCATCACCCTGGCTCAAGAAGCGTCGAAGCTGATCGATCGCGCCACGGCGCCCGACATCCTCGCCCTCAGCCAATTGGCCGACCGGCTGGCGCGGATCACCGACGGGCTCGATATGCTCAGCGATTTCTTGATTCAGGCGTTAACCGACCGCATCCGCGCTCGCGCCCTGGCCGGGCAGCCCGGCATGAACAAATGGGTCGACGCGCTGGAACGCCTGCGCCGCTCGTTCGCACGCACCGGTGCGCTGCATCTCGACCCCAAGCAGACACTACTTGCCGCAGCGCGAGACTTGAATGCCACGGCGAGGCGTGCTGGAACGGTTTGATGCTCGTCGACAGTCATTGCCACCTCGAATACGACAGTTACATCGCCGAAGGCGACGCCCCGATCGAACGCGCCCATGCGGCAGGCGTCGGCGCTTGCGTCACCATCGGCACCAAGCTTGCCACCTTCCCGCAGACGCTGGCGGTGGCGGAACGCTTCTCCAACGTCTGGTGTTCGGTCGGGGTGCATCCCGATGCCGCCGAACTCGAGCCGCTGACCGACGATGCCGCCTTGGTCGAACACACCAAACGTCCCAAAGTGATCGGCATCGGCGAAACCGGGCTCGACTATCACTACCCGACCCCGTCGCAGGCGGCGCAAGCGACCAATTTCCTGGTCCATATCGATGCCGCGCAGGAAACCCGGCTGCCGTTGATCATTCACACCCGCGACGCCGAAGCCGATACCATCGCCATGCTGGACGAGAAGATGAAGAAGGCGCCGTTTACCGGTGTGCTGCATTGCTTCTCCGGCAGCGCCAAACTGGCCGAGGCGGGGTTGCGTCTGGGACTTTATGTTTCGGCGTCGGGCATCATTACCTTCAAGAACGCGGACGCGGTGCGCGACATCTTCCGCGAAGTGCCACTGAACCGGCTGCTGGTCGAAACCGATTCGCCGTATCTGGCGCCGATCCCGCACCGGGGCAAACGCAACGAACCGTCTTTTGTGGCCCACACCGCCGCGATGCTGGCGACGCTGAAAAGCGTTTCGCCCGACGCGATTGCGACCGCCACGACCGCAAACTTCTTCCGCCTGTTCACCAAGGCGGTGCTGGTATGAGCGAGATCGTGCTCACGGTGCTCGGCTGCGGTTCCTCGGCCGGTGTGCCGCGTCTGGGCGGAGCGGACCTTGCCGGCGACTGGGGCAAGTGCGATCCGAACAATCCGAAAAACTACCGCACCCGCTGTTCGGTGCTGATCGAACGGCGCAGCGCGGCGGGCGTCACCCGCGTATTGGTCGATACCGCGCCGGACCTGCGCACCCAGCTTCTTAAGGCGCGGGTGGCAAATGTGGACGCGGTCCTCATCACCCACGACCACGCCGACCAGATCCACGGCTTCGACGACCTGCGCCAGATTGCGCATTACGCCAAGAAGCGCGTCGAGGTTTGGGCTGATGCGGAAACCGCCAAGACCTTGATGATCCGTTTCGGCTATTGCTTCACCCAGCCGAAGGGCAGCGGCTATCCGCCGATCTGCAATCTCAACATCATCCCCGAGCCGTTCGCACCGTTCGAGATCGCCGGGGCAGGGGGCCCTCTTCCGGTTCAGGCGTTCGGGCAGCAGCACGGTTCCATTCGCTCGCTCGGCTTCCGCTGCGGGCCGGTGGCCTATTCGCCGGACGTCAACAAGCTCGACGAGGCGGCGTTTGCGGCGCTAGCAGGCACCGAGGTCTGGATCGTCGACGCGCTGCGCCACAAGCCGCACCCGAGCCACGCCCATGTGGCGCTGGCACTGGAATGGATTGCGCGGCTGAAACCACGGCACGCGGTGCTGACCAATCTGCACCAGGACCTCGATTATGAAGTGCTGAAGGCCAGCCTTCCGGCGGGGATAGAACCGGCTTACGACGGTCTGACCGTGCTAGCGGAGGTTTGACCGTGCTGGCCATGACCGAACCACGAGTCAAAGCGGCCCGTATCTGGTTCGCGGTCATGCTGGCGACGGCGATCCTGGTGGCATTCGCGTTCAAACACGTCGATCTGCAGGTGATGGCCGCGCTTACGCCATTCTCCCCCCGTATCGCCAGACTGGGAGATGGCTTGGGCAGCGTCGTTATTCTTTCGCTCGAAGCGACGGTATTTCTGGTCCTGGTGATCGCCCGCATGCTGCGGGGGACCCTTTCACCACTCGGCAAAGCCGTAGCCGCAGCTTGTGTGAGCTCGATCTGCGTTTATGCCGTCAATGCGAGCGTCCTGAAGGTCCTGTTCGGCGTTCCGGCACCCTGGCAAGTTCTGGCCGGCTTACCGCACAGCGCCCACTTCCTTCAGGGTACGGCCGATAGCAGCTTTCCCTCCGGTCACATGGCCTTGGCGGGCGCTTTCGCCGGCGTGCTGATGCGCCACTACCCGAAGAGCATCCTGCCATTCGCCGCGGCCCTGGCGCTGGCGGCCGGCCTGTTGATCGCCGGGGGCTGGCATTTTGTCAGCGATATTCTGGCCGGGACCTTTGTCGGGGTCTCAGCCGGCTTGCTGGCGGGCGAAGTCTGGTTCGCGCACGAACGGTCGCGAGCGTCCTGATTCAAATATTGGGATATAGCCCAGATGGGGATACCTCCCGCATTCTTCAAGGGAGTTTTCCGCAACCGCACGGTTTGTCGCAGACGCGCAAAATTATGCTGCAAAACTAATAGGATAGGGGCGTGCACCCTGCCCGGTTCCCGGCCTTTCGGCTAAGAACGGATCGCAAATCCGCGGGCAGGGCGACGAAATAACCGTTCCAAAACCGTCAGCCGGCCATGACGGTGTGGGATAAAGGGCGAAGTTACCGGCCTTGGTGCCTGAAGTTTCGGCCCTTGTTCGCCGAGTTCTGGCCACCGAAGTTCTTGCCGCCGCCTTTGCCAGGAAACTGGTTGGCGATATTCGGCGGGACGCCGCCGATCGGGGCCTTCAACGGCCGTTTGGTCTCGTCGTGCAGATGTTCGGCGACGGGTAGCTCGGGCTCGACCGGGGTTTCGCTATTGGTGGGTTTCTTGGGCATTAGGTACTCCTGCGTTCAAGCTGAGAGTCATTATACAACGCCTATCATCGCAAGCTTAGGTTAAATCGGGCCTGCATAGCTGGTATGTCGTATTTCCCATAATATATCTTATACGAATAACCCATGAGGGCCGGATGCTGGAAAATCGTTGGGTATCTTCCGCCAAGCCTTGCCCGCCGCCGGGCTTCGCCGCAAAACCCTGGCATGACCATTCCAACCAAAGATCTTCCCGGCCTGCTGGCGCTGATGCGCTCCTTGCGCGATCCCGAAACCGGCTGCCCCTGGGACCGCGAACAGACCTTCGCGACCATCGCGCCTTACACCATCGAGGAAGCCTATGAGGTCGCTGCGGCGATCGAAGACGGCGACTTTCCGCACCTGAAGGAAGAACTCGGCGACCTGCTGTTCCAGGTGGTCTTTCACGCCCGAATGGCCGAGGAACGCGGGCTCTTTGCCTTTCCGGACGTCGTGGCAACATTGGTCGGAAAAATGGTGGCGCGGCACCCGCACATCTTCGCCGAGGTCGAGCGGCCCGAGAATGCCGCCGCCCAGACGGAGGCCTGGGAAGCGCTGAAAGCGCGCGAACGGGCCGCCAGACACGCCTCCATCCTCGACGACGTGCCCCGCGCCCTGCCCGCATTGATGCGTGCCGAGAAGCTTCAAAAGCGCGCTTCAAAGGTCGGATTCGATTGGGATAGTGCCCCGAAGGTGGTCGAGAAGCTGACCGAGGAAGCCAATGAGATTTGCGAGGCTCAGGCCGAGGGCGCCGGGCCGGAAAAACTGGAAGAGGAAGTCGGGGATCTGCTCTTCGTGGTCGCCAACCTCGCCCGCCATTTGAAGGTCGATCCGGAGAAAGCCCTGCGCACCGCCAATGCCAAATTCGTCAGGCGATTCGGGCACATCGAAACCAGTCTTAAAGCGGCCGGACGGTCCTGCGAGGAGGCCAGTCTGGACGAGATGGAAGCGCTGTGGGGCGAGGCGAAGAAGAAAGAACGGGAGTAACCTCCCCCTTGCGGGGAGGTCGAAATGGGCAGCATTTCGGGTGGGGGTATAACGTTAACGACAGGCGATAACGCCAAGATCATATTCGGACTTCTGTTGCTCATCGCCGGGCTCTGGAACCTGCGGGATGCGCTTCGCGATGGCTACATTCCGTATGTGTCCGGGGTGGGATCGATCGAAGTGATCGGCCATCGATGTTCTGGGGAATGATCGCGGTCTATTTGGCAATTGGGCTTGGTGGAATCGATTTGATGGCGGGTGGCGTCTTCCACATTCACACCATCTTGGGTTAGTACCGCCCCCCACCCGAAGCGCTTCGCGCTTCGACCTCCCCGCAAGGGGGAGGTTAAGAGTCCTCTTCATCGCCCTGCTCCAGCAGCATTTTCGTGCCGAAGCGGTTGGCGAATTTTTCCAGTTCGGCGGGCGTGGCGGAGAGCGTCAGGGTGACGGTGGTGGTGTCGTCATAGGTCCGTTCCAGCACTTGGCCGTGGCGGTAGACCCAGGCCAGCGCGCCGCCGTCGGCCGCATCCAGGGTCAACCCGAACTGAATGTTGGCATTGGATAGATCGGCCTCAAACCGGGCCAAAAGCCGGTTCAAGCCCTCGCCGGTCTTGGCGGAAACGGCAACCGGCAAGCCGGGCCGGTGCGGGGCATTGAGCAGCGCATCGGACACTTCCGGTTCCAGCAGATCGATCTTGTTGAGGACTTCTACGTACGGCCGGTCTGTCCCCAATTCGATCCCCAGCTCGCCTAGCACTTTAAGAACGTCCACCTTTTGTGCTTCCGACTCCAGGTGCGCCGCATCGCGAACGTGAACGATCAGGTCTGCCTCCAGCACCTCTTCCAAGGTGGCGCGGAAGGCGGCGACCAGCTCGTGCGGCAGGTCGGCGATGAAGCCCACCGTGTCGGACAGGATCACCTTGGTCCCGTTCGGCAGCTTGAGGCCGCGCATGGTCGGGTCGAGGGTGGCGAACAGGACGTTCTTGGCGAACACCTTGGCGGCGGTCAGCTTGTTGAACAGGGTCGATTTGCCGGCGTTGGTGTAACCGACCAAGGCGACGACCGGGAACGGCACCCGGCGGCGGGCCTTGCGCTGGAGACTGCGGGTGCGCTTGACGCCCTCGATCTCGCCGCGGATCTTGGCCAGCCGCGTACCGATCAGCCGGCGGTCGGTTTCGATCTGGGTTTCGCC
>JAATGK010000347.1 GCA_015654715.1 Alphaproteobacteria bacterium | reverse complement strand
GTTCATGTTCGCATACGCCGTCGGCTTTCTTTTGTTCGGCCAATTGATCGACAAGTTCGGCGCCAAGCGCGGCTACCTGATCGCGGTCGGCGTCTGGACCTTGGCCCATCTTGGCTGTGCCCTGATCGGCCTGCTGCCCGCGTCGTGGATGCTGATCAGCTTCACCGTCAGCTACACCGTGCTCGGCCTCGGCCAAGGCGGCAACTTCCCCGCCGCTCTTAAAACAGTGGCTGAATGGTTCCCGCAGCGCGAACGCTCGCTGGCGATCGGCGTTTTCAATGCCGGCACCAATCTCGGCGCCATCCTGACGCCGCTAATCGTACCGGTTGTGCTCATCTATTACGGCTGGCAGTGGGCAATCGTCGCAACCTCCGGTCTGTCGATCCTGTGGCTGTTCTTCTGGCTGCCGTTCTACTCCAAGCCGGCCGAGAGCAAATTCGTCAAGGAACCAGAACTCGCCTATATCGAAAGCGACCCTTTCGTGCCGGTGCAGCAGCTTCCCTGGCTCACGGTGCTGTTCAAGAAGGAAACCTGGGCCTACGGCCTCGGCAAGCTCCTTACCGATCCGGTGTGGTTTTTCTATTCCTTCTGGTTGCCGTTCTATTTCCAGACCACATTTCATATCAAAATCACTGGCACGGCACTGCCGATCATCATCATCTTCCTGGTCTCGGACGTCGGCTCAGTGGTCGGCGGCTGGATGAGTTCGGCCATGATCAAGGCCGGCCTCACGGTCAACAAGGCGCGCAAATTCTCGATGCTGATCTGCGCCGCCTGCGTGTTGCCGATGGCCCTGTTCACTTTGTTGACAACGAACATGTGGGCCTGGGTCGCCATCCTCGGCGTCGCCGCCGCAGCGCACCAGGCGTTCTCCGCCAACTTGATGACCTTGACTTCGGACCTGATGCCCAAGGAAGCGGTGGGCCGCTGCGCGGGTATCGGCGGTACGATGGGCGCAGTTGGCGGCATCATCATGGCTGCCGGTGTCGGCCGAGCATTGGCGTCGCAAGGCGGCTTCACGTTGATCTTCGTCGTCGCCGGCATGATCTATCTTATTGGCTTGTTGGTGGTCCACCTGATCTCGCCGCGGCTCAAGCCGGCCAATTTCAGCACCAAAACGGCATAAACATAGAAAAATTCCCGTCAGGGAACGCGCTTGTTTGTTGCGATTTGCTGCAGGCCGGGGAACACTCCGGCCTGTTTGCATTTGGAATGGGTTGATGACGGACAAACAAGCTCTGGTGATTTTCGGCGCCACCGGCGACCTCGCGCTGAAAATGATTACCCCTTCGCTCTATTTTCTCGACATGGAGCACCACCTGCCGGACGATCTCATCATCGTCGGCGTGGCGCGGAGCGCGATGGATGACGCCGCCTTCGCCGCCAAAGTGCGCGACAGCGTCACGCGGCACGCCGGAAGCAATTTCAGCGAAGAGGTCTGGTCGCGCTTCGCGGGGCGCCTGTCCTATTGCGCCGGCAACGTGACCGAGGACACGCCCTATCGCGAACTCGCCGAGCGGCTCAAGGACTGCGCCATCCCGCTCTGCTATCTTTCGACCTCACCCGATTTCTTCGGCGCCATCGCCCGGCACTTGAAGACCAGCGGCCTCATCCGTCCCGAAACCCGCATCGCGGTGGAAAAGCCGATCGGCCACGACCTGCAGAGCTCGCGCGAGATCGAAGCGGCGCTGGAAGAGGCCTTACCGGAAGAACGCATCCACCGCGTCGACCACTATCTCGGCAAGGACACGGTGCAAAACCTGATCGCGCTGCGTTTTGCCAACACGCTGTTCGAGCCGCTCTGGAACAAGGATTCGATCGAGCACGTCCAGATCACCGTCGCCGAGACCGTCGGCGTCGAGCGGCGCTGGTCTTATTACGATTCCTACGGTGCGCTGCGCGACATCGTGCAGAACCACATGCTGCAACTTCTCTGCCTCGTCGCCATGGAACCGCCACCCGACCTCGGAGCCGATTCCGTACACGCCGAAAAGGTCAAGGTGCTGCATTCGCTGAGGCCCATCGGTATCCCCGAAGTCGAGCGCGAGACCGTGCGCGGGCAATACCGCAAGGGCTTCACCGAAAGCGGCGCCGTACCCGGCTATACCGAAGAGACCGGCGGAGGCGTGTCGGACACCGAAACCTTCGTCGCCATGCGCGCCAATATCGACAACTGGCGCTGGGCGGGCGTGCCGTTTTTCCTGCGCACCGGCAAACGCCTGCCGCAACGCGCGACCCAGATCGTAGTGCAGTTCAAACCGGTGCCGCATTCGATCTTCCACCACACCATGAACGTGCCTAACCGGCTCGTCATCCGCCTGCAGCCGCAGGAAGAGATCTCGCTTCAGATCATGAACAAGACACCGGAACTCGAAGCGGTGCGGCTGACCCCCGTGACGCTCGACCTCAATTTGATCGACGCCTTCCGTACCACGCGCCGCCGTATCGCCTATGAACGCCTCATCTTCGATGCGTTGAAAGGCTCGAGGTTCCTATTCGTGCGGCGCGACGAAGTCGAAGCGGCGTGGACTTGGATCGATCGCATCGCCGCCGGCTGGAAGGAACGCGAGATGCACCCCCTGCCCTACACCGCGGGCACTTGGGGACCGTCAAGTTCCTTCGCCCTCACCGAACGCCAGGGCTATTCGTGGATCGAGTAATCAACGCGCGGCGAGCGTGACTGGCGCCGCCCGGTAGAGATCGGGATAAAGCCGCTTCAGCTTCTCGATCTTGGGCAGGTCGTTGACCACGATATAAGGCGCGCGGGGATTCTTGATCAGATAGTCCTGGTGATAGTCTTCCGCGGGATAAAATCCGCCGAGGTTCGAGATTCGCGTCGCGATCGGCTGCGAGAACGCGTGGGCTGCACCAAGTTGAACGATATAGGCGAGGGCAACGCGTAGCTGCGCCGGATCAGCGGCGAAAATCTCGGAGCGGTATTGCGGACCTTGGTCAGGACCCTGGCGATTCAACGTCGTCGGGTCCATCACCGAAAAATAGATCTGCAACAATCGGCCGTAGGAAATCTGGCGCGAATCGAACCGCACCTGCACGGCCTCGGCATGACCGGTGTTGCCCCATTCGACGACGTTGTAATGCGCCGTAGCCGCCGCGCCGCCGGAATAACCGGCGGTCACCGCGCGCACGCCTTTGACGTGCTGGAACACACCTTCGATACCCCAGAAACAGCCACCCGCCAGCACCGCCGTCTGGATGCCATCCGCGGCCGGAATATCCTGTTGCGGTACCGGCAGAACTCGCGCGGTTTCGTCAGCCATGGCCGGAACGGAAAGAAGGCTGGCGGCGAAAAGCAAAGATTTCAGCATCGGGTCCTCCTTCAGGCGCGCGGGACGAAGTGCAGCGCAACGGCATTCATGCAGTAGCGAAGTCCGGTTGGGCGCGGCCCGTCGCCGAAAACATGGCCGAGATGGGCATCGCACAAGGCGCAGGACACGGCCGTGCGTCCCTCGAACAGACTGCTGTCGTTGGTCTCGACCACATTGGTTTTGGCAATGGGTTGAAAGAAACTCGGCCAACCGGTGCCGGAGTCGTATTTGGTCTTGGAATCGAATAGCGCGGTGCCGCAGCCGACGCAGCGATAGAGCCCATCACCATGATTGTCCCAGCCGGGACCGGTGAAGGCGCGTTCGGTACCGGCGTGCCGTGTCACGTCATACGCGAGCGGCGATAGCAGCTTGCGCCATTCCGCGTCGCTGCGTTCGACCTTGGGCAGGCGTTTCAACCCGAGCGCTTGGCCCGAGGCAGAAAATTCCGCAACGGAAACCGTGGTTCCGGCCATGGATGGCCATACAAATGCTGTGGCTATTGTTGCGGTGGCTAACAGTTGGCGTCGCGTCAAGCGTACCTCCAGTCCCCGCTAGTTTGTATTTGGGGGCCGGATCGGTGCTTGGCAAGGGTGATTTAGAGGCGAACCACGTTCGTCGCCCCGGAGACCGGCTCATTCACCACCGTGAAATCGGAGCGGCCGATCAGGCGGCCGTCAATGGACACAACATCCACCCGCCACAACCCGGCGCCAACATTGGACTTGTAAGTATAGCCGCGATAGCCCTTGTCACGACCGCCATGCAGCGTGTTGGTGAGGCGCTGCACCGTTTGCCAGCCGCCGGCGCGCTCATCGTAGCGCTTCCAGACGTAATAGGTGGTGGTGTTGAGATCGACCGGCGCAAACACCGCTCCGAACACGATTACCGGCTTGCCGGCATCGACATGAATGATGCGCGGCGCCCCGAAGATATGCATCCACGACTGCGGTTCTTCCACCGCTTGATAATAAGTGCTCTTGTTGCGCGGAAGGTTCGCATCCGGCTTAGTGCCGACGCAGCGGATGACGCCCCTGGCAGGCACGCGGCAGATCGAATGATAGACGCCGGTTTGCTGCATCGCGAGCGGCAGCGGCGGCAAGACATCGAGGAAATAAAGGGCGGTAACGAGCGCATAAACTGCAACGCCGCCGCCGGCGATTTGCCATTTCACCTCGCCGAGCCGCGCGACGCTGAGCTTTGCGAGCAGCCACAGAAAGCCTGCAAAAATCAACACCGCCACGATGCCACTGGTCAGGAACATCGCCTGGCCGATGGTATGCGTGAAGACCGGCAGCATGAAGGCACAATAGGAAAGCAGCGCAAAGAAGAACAACGTCGTCGTGAAGATCAGGCGTGCGTGATACTGCTTGAAAACCTCGTTGCCGATGAAGATGGCGCACAGTACCAATAGAAACGGCCACGACCCCGTCAGCACACCGCTGCGGGCGTAGAACACCAGGAAAGCGCTCCACAGACTGCCGAGGACGAACTGCGTCAGCGCCGGAAGATAGCCGCGCAACTTGACGACGAATTTGTGCTCCCACGCCGGATGCGCTTCGAGCCAATGCAACAGTGCGATCGAAAACGCCGCCACGCCCAAATAGACGATCAGCAGCGTCTGGGTGACCGGATGGTCGACGCGCCCATAGGTGAAAAAGTCGAATCCGAAGCCGCCGGCCATCGCCGCCGCCGAAAGATGGCGCTCATAGGTCTTGAGCGTGGTCATCCAGAGCTTAATCGGCGGCTTGAACATGGGTTCCAGCGTAGAACGGGTCGCTGGCCGTGATAAGCGCATAGTACCGGCACGCGAAGGTGACCCCGCGTCGCGCGCCGTGCTTTCATACAAAACCTTCAAGAATCCGCCACTTTCGCCATGGCGAGGCGCCACTTTCACTGAAAGCGCTTTAGATTCTCGGCTTCAGCGGCGTCGCGACGCATTGGATCGCGCCGAAGCCCTTGAATTCCACCCGCGCCACCTCGCCCGGCAGCACGTCGTGGATGCCCGTAATGGCGCCGGTGGTGATGAACTGGCCGGCCTTCAACGGCCGCCCCCACTTGGCGCTGACCTCGGCAACAAACCGCAAGGACTCGAGCGGGCCACCCGGAACATTGGCAGCCATGCCGGTTCCGACCGATTTGCCGTTAATAAACGTTTCGCAAGTGAGTTCAGTAAGAACGCGCTCACGCCAGTTGGGAATTTCGGATCCAACAATAATGCCGTTGTTGTTGCCGAAGTCGGACACCACGCACAGCGGGCCGATTTTATTGATGGTGGCGAGTGGGCTGCCGGCCATTTCGACGCCATAGACCATTCGCTTGACCGAGGCGATGGCATCGGCCATCGACCAAGTGACCTTGCCAGCGGGCGCATCCTCGCCGATTTCGAACATGTATTCGGCTTCGACGGCAGCAAAGCCGCCGACAAACATGCCGTATTCCACCGTGCCGCCGGGCGCCGCGTAGCGCACATCCTTGCGAAACACCGGGCCGGAAATCGCCTTGTACCCCATCACCGAAATGAGATCAGGAGGCATCTTGCCGATCTTCCAGCCGGCGACTTCATCCGGGAAAATGTCGATGGCCGCGTCCTGCACGGCATAGGCCGCGTCGAGATTGGGCGGCAGCGCGCCGGGAAAATCGGGTAAAGCCGTGGCCTTCAGACGTGCTGAAACAAACTCTTCTGCAAGTGCTTCTGCAGCGGCCGAATGCGGCTTCCGGACTGCCTCCATAACGTACTCCACTCTACAAACGGATGTTAATACCGTGGCAAATGCTCCTTTCGGAGCCAGCGAGACCGGTTTATAGGAAACCGGTGTCATTATCAACAAAGAGACGGACACTGCGACGGTAAGAACCGGTAAAATCGCACGGTTACAGCAACCGGCCAGCCCTCCCTGGCGTCCCCAAAATCAAGCCCTCCAAGAGGGTTAATTGCGACAGATTCGCAATTAACACCGGGCTCATTTGCCGCCAGCAAAAAAAAGGGGCGGACCGCAAAGCCCACCCCGTTCTCGTTAGAGAGGGCCGCGCCCGTGCTTGCTGCCGATCATCACGTCGTTGTTGAGGAGCGTGATCTCCGATCCCGGCAGAGCGATATGAACACGCACCGCACCAAGCTTCAGCGGCAACACAACCGTCGCCGTCTTGGGCAAAAGATCGAGCGGCGCGGCCAGCGTCGGAACCGGTACACTTACCAGAACCTTACCCTTGGCATCGAGAAGTTCCGCCGTGCCGCCTTCCGCCGGTTTGGCGCCTAAGCTGTGCACGGTGACGTCGACCGTATCGCTTTTCACCACCACATCATCCAAGCCGATACCGACGTCGGCGCGATCGGTGGTCGGCTGTCCCGCATCCACGCGCTCAAATTTCAGCGTCGCGGTCTGGCGCGGCGCGAAGGTGAGATCGATGCTTTTGGAGCGTTCGAACACGAACGTCTTTGGCTTGAGGCCCGCCCCGCTTATCCTCCAGATGCCCGGCGCAATCATCCAGCCGGTCATCGCGGCCTTCACCGGCTTCGGCGAAAGATTGTAGGCCTCTACCGTGAAGTGATCGGGCATCGCCTCACCGATGAGAATGCCGACGTGTTCGGCCTCGGTGGGACCGGCAAAACGCCAGCTCACCAGATTGCCCTGGAACACCTGATTACGACGCACCACCAAGCCGCCAAGACGGGAGCGCTGCAGCATATCGCTATAAAGCTCGACGCGATCACTCCACCAATGGCCTTCGGTGGTCATGTACATGCGCTGGTTGGCGGTCTGGATGTCGTCGGCGTAGATGTCTTCGAGATACTTTTTATCACCGCTGATCTGCCAAGCAATGTAGCGGTACATCTCGATTGGCATTGAACCGTCGTCGCGCGCCGCCGAGAAGGTGCGCGATTCCGTCGTCGAGCGTGGTAGCTTGGCGGCGGCGTCAAGGATATCATTACCCCACGTCGCGTCCTTGCCCATCAGCGACACCGCGTTGGCGTTGATGCCACGCAAGGCGAGATGCAGGCCGGAGCCCATATAGCTTTCGAGCGGCACCAGATATTTCTTATCGCCGGTCCAGCTATAAGCAGCCCAGAACAGTTGCGTCACGCCGTAGATGCCGCGCGTGTTCGGCGCCAAGCAGCCCTTGGTTTCGTCGGTCGACGAGTCGAAAAATTCCGGGAAACACGCCGTGCCGTCGGCATTCTTTTTGCCATAGGAAATGTAGCTGTCGGCGATGTCGAGGATCAGCTTCTTCAGCGCCGGATTGCCGTTGAAATTCACCAGCATCATGCCCGGCTGCAGATAGATGGTGGAATAGGGATGCTCCCATCCCCACGGCCCTTCGCGCACCACGCGGCTCGCCGAGAACAACTGCGAGACGAACGCGGTGCGGCCCGACTTATTGGTCTCGATGATCTTCGGATAAGCGTGTGCCGTTTGCATCAGGCGTTCGAACGATTTGGGATCGCCGTAATTGAGATAAGCGTCCTCACCGCGAACGTTAATGCCCTCCTCATAAGTGTGCAGGTAGTCGGTAAGAATGGTGTTGAGACCGTTCGTGATCATGCCGTTCTTGTCGACGGCATCGGCGAGGCCGCGGAGCGACACGCGCACCTTGTCCGGGATCACGCCCATCGCGGCGAGCGGCGGAAACTGCTGCGCGAGATCGACGTCGTCGGAAATGCCGCCGCCGAAATCGCCGTAATCGGACTGGCGATGATCGATCCACCATTCAATGAAGTGGTGTACCAGCTTGAGGTCTTCGGTCTGGCGGAAGGCCCACAGCGGTACGCCCTTTGGCGGTTCGGACTGCTTGAACGCCGGCCAGCCTTGTTCCGGATTGAGTTCGGCCCAATAGAGACGGCCCTGCGTGTGATCCGGATCGGCAGCGAACAGCGAGGAGAATTCCCGCTCCAACCGCTCATAACGTGACAGACGCCGGTCGTTGGTGTGCTCCTCGACCAGGAACGCCATGTTGTCGCGAACCTCAGCCCAACGATCGGCGATGTGCTCGGCCAGTGCGGCGGCGCGCGGCTTCATCACCAAACGGATACGCATACCGTCGAGCGACGCGGCCGAGAAATCCTCTCCGCCACCAGCGACCGTGAGATAGAAGCTGGTCTTGGACGGCAACAACCGGTCGCGGGTGTCGAGCCAGACGGTGCGCGCCTCGCCCGGCTTCACCGCAACACTCACATCCATCAGGGTGCGGCCCGGCCAGATCGGATCCATAATGCGGATGTTGAGCGGGAAAAGACCATCCTTCAGCGGCTTGACGTTCAGCGCCGGAATATCGATCGCGACGCCGTCAAGCCCCGCATTCATGTTCTCCCAGGTATAGGAGAATTTCGCTGGCGCGCCGCCGTGGCCATTGCGGAAATCGGACGGGATCAAGATATGCACGATCGGCTGATTACGGCCCGTGATGGGCGCGCCCTTGCCCGACGGAGCACCGTCCGGGAGCGCCACCACGGTGGCACGCTCATCGGCGACATAACGCGTCGCGATGAAGCGGCGGAGCGCGTCGGCTACCTGATAGGCGGCCGGTGCTGCACCGATGCGCACGGTATAGGAGAGCTTGGCCTCACCCGCCGGCTCACCGCCGGGCACGATGTTATAGAAACCGACTTCCTGAATCGGAGTTTCCTGCACCGCACTGTCGAAGCGCAGATATCCGCCGTTATGTGGCGCGAATTGATAAGCGTTGCGCTCCACGCCTTGATCGCGGGTGCCAAGCTTCTCTTCGCCCTTGGCGCCAATTGCCGTCAGTGTGCCGGTGGCTGCGCCGGTGAATTCGATGTGGTTCCACGCCTCATTGGGCAGATCGAAGGTGATCGCCTTGCCGCCTTCAACATAGACGTTCCAATCGGGCAGTTCGAAATAGTCGTGACGGCCCGGGAGCTTGGAGCGATTGTAAACGCCCGGCCAGGTCGTTTCGGCGATGCCGTCCGACGCGCCCATCATGCGTTCTTTGATGTCCCACGCCGCCGTCACTTCGACTTTGCGGATCGTGGTTTGCGTCGCGGTCAGCGCCGCCGGCAAATCCTTGGTCCAGCCATAGCGCGTCAGCCATTCCGCACGAAACGCGGGATTGGCGAACGAACGCTGCGGCGCGGACTCGACCGTTACCGGTTTGCCGGATTCCAGCGCGGCCACTGCCTCGGCGCCGAGGGCGTGATCATAGATGCGGATTTCGTCGATGTCGCCACCGCGGACATATTGATATTGGCTCTGCACCTGCATCGGCGAAACGGTGCGATGGAACGGGCCGAACTGGTCGAGCCCGGCATCAAGCACGGCGCTTTGAGCCTTTTCGCCCACCAGCTTGCCGTTGACATAAAGCTTCACGCCCGAGGTTTCGTCCCAGGTGAAGGTAACGTCGATCCACGCATCGGGCGCCGGGACGGTGTCCATTTTATAAGAGACGCGGATGCGCGTGAGATTGTTGTCGGTGACGAAGGCATCGATACCGTGGCCATTCCAATCGATGCGCAGCCAGTCCATGTCCCATGACGTGTGGTCGGCATAAGAGACGCGCCACAGCGGGAACTGCATCTCGCCCAACGGCTCACGCGCCCGAAAGCGAAACGACAAGGTGCCGCGCTGGGCGAAGATATTGCCGCCCGCATGCCAAGTGAGAAGCTGCTCGCCCTCGGAGCGGATGAATGGCCCGGTCTTGGGGTCGTTCGCAATCTGCGTCTTATCGACGAAATTGGGCTGGGGATCGCCTGCAGCCACATCGGCTGCAAAACCCTTGGCACCGGAAAGGTAAAATAAGAGACCGTCGCCGGCAGGATTGCTGTCGCCACAAGCGGGTAGCAGCACAGCGGCAGAGAGCACGGCCGCCACGGTTACAAAGCGCGCGAACGATTTCTGCATGGTGGCACCTGTTTTCTTCCGGGAATCGTCAGTATCCGTGGCACATCGACGGACGCATCTCTGTCGCGTGGATGTTTTACCTTTGCGCCGCACCGACCTCGATTCCGAACGCATCTAGCGGCTTAAAAAGATGCGCCGGGGAGGTTATCCCCGGCGCAATTACCGCTCATGGAGAGAGGATCAATAGGTGTACTTGGCGCCGACGTAGAACACCTGGCCAGTCTTGTGGAACTGGTAGGCGCGCTGTGCATACTTGTCGGCGTAGATGTTGCTGGCCTGATTGGTCAGGTTCATCGCGTCGAACGTAAACATCAGGCTTTCGTTGAGCTTGTAGGAAGCCGACGCATCAACGTTGAAGGACGATTTCACGAAGATGCCATAGTTGTTGTAGTTCGATGCAATCGCCGGATCGATCAGGTAGTGGCTACGGAACGAGCCGTTGATGCGCGCCTGGAACACGTCGTCATCATAGTAGAATGTCCCATTGTAGCTGGTGCGTGACATGTTGTTGAGGTCAGCCATCATCTGAAGCTGGCCGCTCGGGTAAGCCGCCGTCGGCGCCGAGAAGTAGCTCTGCTGCGCCTGAACGTAGGTGTAGTTGGCCAAAATGCCGAAGCTATCGAACGGATGCGGCAGGAAATAGAACTGCTGCTGCCAATTGATTTCCGTACCGTACAACGGGGCACCCTTCACCGACTTGGCGTAGGTGTAGGTCCAAGTCATGTTTGCACCACCCTGGCTGACGCAATAGGCGGTCGTGATCGTGGACCAGTTGGTGCCCTGGCCACCGCAAGCCGCGACGAACGGAGCGGCATCGTAGCCAAACGGGTTTTTGTCCCAGGTGTTACCCGATTGGATGTTCTGGATGAAGTTGTCCAAATGCTTCCAGAAGCCGGCGACCGAGAGCATCGACCCCTTGCCGTAGTACCACTCGAAAGCGAGGTCGAGGTTCTTAGAGCGCATCGGCGGGGTTTTCGGATTGCCGACGCTAGCCGTCGCGTTGCTGCCCGTAACCGACACCGTGCCGGACGGCATCATGCCCGTCAGGCCCGGGCGCGTCAGCGCATAGCTGGCGCTGAAGCGAACCAGTAGGTCGTCCATCGGCGACAACACGATGTTCGTCGCCGGCAGCCAGTCATGATAGACGTTTTCGCCGGTGAGCGGCGTAATCACGCTGTTTACGAGGCTGTAGCCCAGCGAGTGCATCTGCGTTTGCACATAGCGAACGCCCACATCGCCCCGGAGTCCCATACCCAGAACGTCGGTATCCCAAGCTGCCTGAATCCAGCCGCCGTAATCGTTTTCGTGCACCGCACCCGTGGCGCCGTAGCCGGGGGCGAAATTGAGCGGGAACACACTCGGATCCCACAGCTTAATCGCCGAGCCGGCTTTGTCGAAGTCGGCCACTTGCCAGCTTGTGGTCGAACCGGCCGGCACATCGATGCCCTTTAGAGATACCGTCTTGACGTAAGAGTTGAGATCGACTTCGCGTTGCGCCGCCGGAATCGTGGCGAGTTCGGACGTACCGCCGGTCGAACGGCGTTCTTCGAGCGTACCAAAGCCGAAGTTGCGGTAATCAAACCCGGCGGAAATGGTGATTTCCTTGGTGGCCTTCCATTCGACGTCCGCCGCCGCCGAGCGATAGGAGTTGAAGGCATATTCCTGACGTTCACGCACGTTCGACAGGAACCAAGTCGCTCCCGGCTGCTGTGCGCCAAGATGCAAGCCCGGCATGTTGCCTTGGGTATAATCGAAGGAATACGGATCGGCGGTCGTGCCGGTGCCGCAGTTATAGCTGCCGGCCGAAGCGGTCGACATGCAACCCAGGTCCATCGCCAGCGTGGCCTGAACAGGATTGCGGTGATGCGATTCCGACCAGCCAGCCAGGATGTGGGCCTTAAAGGTGTCGGTGAATTCATGCGTGCCGTCGACGGTCAACTGCATGAAGCGGGTATCGAGGTGATCAAGGCGGTGCTCGGTGCGCAGACCGACGTTGGTGGCCGTGGCCGCAAGCATTGTGGTGGTGCTGAGCAGATTGCCGTTGATATCAGCAGTCTGACCTGTAACCGGGGACAGCGTGTAGCTGAGCAGGTTGATGGCGCCGACGCCCAGCGATGACGGATAATAGTTCTTGCCGCCGATCACGACCGGCACGTCCGTCGCGACTGTTGGCCTCGTGCCCGCGCTGCCCGTGCTGAACGAGTTGGCTTCGAGGTAGTTTTCGTTGCGCTCCTGGGCGAAGTCGGCATAAAGGCCGTCGACCGTGAACAGCGTCTTGTCGTCGGGCTGCCATTGCAGCGAACCCGTCAGGCCGAGACGTTTCGAGTGGGTCGCAATGATGTCATAGCGCGGGAATCGCGGACGGAAAGCCGCATCGGCTGTAGCACAAGCCGCCGGCTGGGTGCCGCTGGTCGGACACGGTGTGCCGTCGACTGAGGCGAAGTTGTTGGTCGTCGCGATCGCGGTGGCCGGGTTGTAGGTGGCGTTGCTGAAATAGTTCATCCAGCGAACGGAGCTGGTACCCTGCTCCAGCGTGTTGGTCGTGCCGTAAGCGGCCGAAAATAACGCCCCCACGCGCCCGCCCAGGAAGGTGTCGGAAATCATTGCAGCGACGCGCGGATTCACGCTACCGGCCATCGATTGATAGCCAGCCTGTACCGAGGAGGTGAACAGGAAGCCGGGATGATCGAACGGATGGGCGGTCTGCAACTCTACGGTTGCACCGAGCGAACCCTCTTCCAGCGAAGCCGAATTCGACTTGTGGACAGTCAGAGACGTGAACAGATCGGAGGCGAAAACGTTGAAGTCAAAGCCGCGGCCGCGGTTGGTTCCGCCGGCGCCCGAACCTGGGTTGGAGGTCGAAACGTCCTGCGAGCCGACGGTGGCGATGGCTTCGACGCCGTTGATCAACACGCGGGTGAACTGCGCGCCGAGACCACGGACGGTGATTTCGCGGCCTTCGCCGGATTCACGGTTGAGGGCGACGCCCGGGATGCGCTGCAATGATTCCGAGACGTTCATGTCCGGGAATTTGCCGATGTCTTCGGCCAATATGGAGTCGGAGGAATCAAGCGAATTGCGCTTAATGTCCATCGCCTTTTCGAGGCTGGCGCGGTAACCAGTGACGACGACCGTTTCCAAGTCCTGTGCGCAAGCGGCGCCACCGGCTCCGATCACGGCCATGAGTGCTATTGCGGATGCGCCAAGCTTAAAGCTCGCAGTCAAATTTTTGTTCAACACGTATTGCCTCCCTCGCTGCTGTCGGTACGACGGCTTGTTATTCATTTTGTCGACAGCGCCGGTTCAGATATTTCCCCAATAAGACCCTAGGAAAAGCACTGTCGACGCTGACACCGGTGTCATACGTCTTTGACACCGGTGGCAACCGAACATACGATTTTCCCGGTCTCAGCCACAAGATAGGTTATGGCGAAAATACGGCAATGTTGGCGGCGCGATGCAACAGGGCAACACCATCAAGCACTTAGTGGTAACGCTACCGTTGAGCAACCTGCTGAAGTGTCATCCGAAAAGCCACTGCACTTGGGCGAACCCACGTTTCGGCAAACGCCGAGGCAGAAGGAATATATGCCTAAATGTATCTCATTCCCCTGCGCGCTTGCCCCTTTCGTTGTCCCATATTGCCGTCGGGTGCAATTATAAACATCCTCAAAGCCGCCATGTACCTCGTCAATTGGTGTTGCCAGCGCTTAGGATACCGATTCGAAGACGGAGGAGTAGAGAAATGACAACGGTGTCAAGCCGGAGAGGCGTTTTACAGGGACTGGCCGGAGTGGCCGTCCTGACCGAGCCGGCCGCTGCCCTGACGCCGAAAGCCACCCCCGTCGCCAGCACCACCGCTGGTCGGGTGGAAGGGATAACCGCAGACGGAATCCATGCCTTCAAGGGCATCCCTTATGGCGCCGATACCCGCCCCATCCGCTTCATGCCGCCGCGGGCACCCAAGCCCTGGCGCGGCGTGAAGAAGGTGCTGGCTTACGGCCCGGCCTGCCCGCAAAGCTCCGGCGAAGCGAACCAGAGCGAAGATTGTTTGGTTCTCAACGTTTGGACGCCCGCCTTGCGCGACGGCGGCAAGCGCACGGTGATGTTCTATATCCACGGCGGCGCCTATTCGACCGGCTCGGGCTCGGCCGCGATCACCGACGGCGTCAATCTGTGCAAGCGCGGTAATGTCGTGGTGGTGACGATCAACCACCGCCTCAATGCCTTTGGCTATCTATCGCTCGGAATGCTCAGCGAACGTTTTGCTGATTCCGGCAATGCCGGCCAGCTCGACATCATTCTGGCCCTCAAATGGGTGCAGGAAAACATCGCCGAATTCGGCGGCGATCCGGGCACGGTGATGGTGTTCGGCCAGTCCGGCGGCGGCGCCAAGATCGCCACGCTGATGGCAACACCGGGCGCCAATGGCCTGTTTCACCGCGCCGCCACCATGAGCGGCCAGCAGCTCACCGCCTCCGGCCCGCTACATGCGCGGGAGCGCGCCGAAAAATACCTGAAGGCGCTTGGCGTCACCAAACTCGACGATTTGCAGACGCTCGATACCGCCAAGCTGGTCGCCGCACTGGCCACCGTCGATCCCATCATCGGCTCCGGCGGCACCTATTTCGGACCTGTTCTGGATATGCGGTCGCTGACGCGCCATCCTTTCTATCCCGATGCCCCGGCACAAAGCGCGCGCATCCCGATGATGATCGGCAACACCCATGACGAAACCCGCGCCTTCATCACCGATCCGGGCGTCTACAAGCTGACCTGGGAAGAATTGCCCGAACGCTTGGCCAAGAACCTGCGCGTCGACATTCTGCCGTCGCTGGTCATCGAGCAATATCAGTCCTGGTTCCCCGGCATATCGCCGACCGATCTGTTCTTTCTCGCCACCACCGCGGGACGCTCGTGGCGCGCCGCCATCGTCGAGGACGAAATGCGCGCGGCAGCCGGTACTCCGGCCTTTGCCTATCAGGTCGATTGGGCTTGCCCCGACGATCACCGCCGCGCCCAGCACATGACCGACATCCCGCTCGCCTTCGACAACACCGATAAGCAAGGC
>JAATGK010000365.1 GCA_015654715.1 Alphaproteobacteria bacterium | reverse complement strand
GTGCTGGCTTGGGCGAGCTTGAGCATCTGCTCCGCGATCTGCAAGAAGCCGTAATGGCAATCCGTACCCAGCCGGTGAAATCGGTGTTCCAGCGCATGCCGCGTCTGGTGCGCGAAACTGCAGCTCAGACCGGCAAGGAAGTCCGCCTGGAAATCGAAGGCGAGGCGACCGAAGTCGACAAGACCGTCATCGAACGTGTCGGCGAGCCGCTGACCCACATGATCCGCAACGCTATCGACCATGGTCTCGAGACGCCGGAAGAACGCGTCGCGCAGGGCAAGCCGGCCGAAGGCACGGTCAAGCTGTCGGCGGAACATCGCGGCGGACGCATCATCATCGAAGTTTCCGACGACGGCCGCGGCATCAACCGCGCCAAGGTGCGGGAAAAAGCGATCGAGCGCGGCCTGATTGCGGCGAACGGAAATCTGTCCGACGAGGAGATCGACAATCTGATCTTCCTGCCGGGCTTCTCGACGGCGAACGCGGTGTCGAACATTTCGGGCCGTGGCGTTGGTCTCGACGTGGTCCGCCGCAATATCGTCGATCTCGGCGGCCGCATCACCATCGGTTCGACGTGGGGCAAGGGCTCGAAATTCAGCCTTACTCTGCCGCTGACGCTCGCCGTTCTTGACGGCATGATCGTGGCGGTGGGCAATCAGACCTTCGTACTGCCGTTGTCGCACATCATCGAAAGCCTGCTGCCGAAGCAGGCCGACGTCAAACCGTTCGGCTGCAACGGCATGCTCCTCAATGTGCGCGGTGTGTATGTTCCGCTGGTCAGTGTCGGCCGTTTGTTGAACGTGCCGGGCGCTTCGCATGATGTGCAAAACAGCGTCGTCATTCTGGTCGAAAGCGAAGGGGTCGGGCGCATGGCGCTTGCAGTAGAAGCCATCGTCGGTCAGCGCCAAGTCGTCATCAAGAGCTTCGAATCGAACATCGGCCATATCGACGGCATTGCCGCCGCGACCATCCTGGGTGATGGGCGGGTGGCGCTCATTCTCGATATCGATGGGTTGGTGGCCGCTTGCCGCGAGGGCGCGGGACGGCCGACGGACTATCAACAGGCACTGGGAGCGTAACCATGAGCAGCAACGATACCGATCCAGCACAAGAACGCCGCCAGTACATCACCTTCCTTGCTACCGGGCAGGAATTCGCGGCGGACATTATGACCATTCGCGAGATTCGCGGCTGGACCGATACCACCGCTTTGCCGCACGTGCCCGATTACGTGCGCGGTGTGATCAATCTGCGCGGCATGGTGCTGCCGGTCGTCGACCTTAAGGCCCGCTTGGGTCTGGGCCTGACCGACGCTACCGCCAAGCACGTCATCATCGTCGTCAATTCCGGCGATCGGACGATCGGCCTTCTGGTCGATGCGGTGTCCGATATCCTGACGGTATCGCGCAACGAGATCCAGTCGGTGCCGGACGTGATGCGTGAATCGCAGAACGATTATGTCGAAGGTATCGCTGTTCTCGACGGCCGCATGGTGACGCTGCTTGGCATGACCAAGCTGACGTCGTCGTTCGGCGGTGGGGTCGACGAATTCGTGGAACACGCAGCCTGATACGGAGTATTCCTTGGCTACGGGCACAAACTCTCGCGACTTGGCCGTTCCGGACGGCGAATTCCCGTTTACCTGGGCGGATTTCCGCCAGATAGCGGAACTCGTTCATTCGGAAGCGGGCATCGTATTGGCCGAAACCAAAGCCAACCTCGTCTATTCGAGGCTGGCCAAGCGGTTGCGTGCCATCGGTCTGCGGACCTTCCGCGAGTACTGCACCCTTATCCAGGGCGAGGATGGCGTCGACGAACGCCAGGCGATGATCGCTGCGATGACGACCAACGTCACCCGTTTTTTCCGCGAATCGCACCATTTTGATTATCTGAAGACCCGCGTATTGCCGGGCCTTCTGGAAGGCGCGCGCAAAAGCGGTAAGGTTCGCATCTGGTCGGCGGGCTGTTCGTCGGGCGAGGAAGCCTATTCGATCGGGTTGACGTTGCTCGAATTGGCGCCCGACGCGGCCGAACTCGATGTTCGCATTCTCGCTTCCGACATCGATCCCGAGATGCTACGCCGCGGCAATACGGGAATTTATGCCGCCCGTCAGATGGGCGATATTCCACCGGAACTGCGCCGCAAGTGGTTTCGTGCCGTGCAGGGTTCGGGCGGTTCCGATCTCGAAGTCGGCGAGGAGTTGCGCGAACTGGTTCGCTTCCGCGAGCTGAATCTCTTGCGCGAATGGCCAATGCGGGGAAAGTTCGAC
>JAATGK010000053.1 GCA_015654715.1 Alphaproteobacteria bacterium | reverse complement strand
GGAATTCCGGGTCCGCCTCGAGGCGATGAACGAGGCTCTCGACTCCGGCGCGCCGCGCATGATGCGCATCATCCACCACGCCGGCAGCGTCGAACTGCTGCGCCACGAGCTTATCATGCTGCCGGTGACGGCGCCCAATGGAAGGACCGCTGGGCGCTCGTCTTCGCCTTATATTTCTAGAGCCCTTCGAACAACGCGTTGGAAAGATAGCGCTCGGCAAAGGAGGGGATGATCACGACGATGGTCTTGCCCGCCATTTCGGGGCGGTCGCCGACTTCAAATGCCGCCGCCATCGCGGCGCCCGACGATATGCCGGCGGGAATGCCTTCGCTGCGCGCCAGTTTGCGCGAGGTCTCGAACGCCGTCTCGTTTGAGATCGTCACCACCTCGTCGATGAGGCTGCGATCAAGCACCGCCGGCACGAAGCCGGCGCCGAGGCCTTGGATCTTGTGCGGGCCGGGCAGCCCCCCCGACAGGACCGGGGAATCTTCCGGCTCGACCGCGATCATCTTCACGTCCGGCTTCTTGGCCTTCAGGAATTGACCGATGCCGGTGATGGTGCCGCCGGTACCGACGCCGGAAATCACCGCGTCGACCTTGCCGGCGGTATCGTTCCAGATTTCTTCGGCGGTGGTGCGGCGATGAATATCGGGATTGGCGGGGTTCTCGAATTGTTGCGGCATGATCGCGTCGGGGTTCGTGGCCACGATCTCTCGCGCCTTGGCGATGGCGCCCTTCATGCCTTTCGCGGCTTCCGTCAGCACCAGTTCGGCGCCGAGGAAGGCGAGCATCTTGCGCCGTTCGATCGACATCGATTCCGGCATGACGAGCTTGAGGTGGTAGCCTTTGGCGGCAGCGACGAAGGCGAGTGCGATGCCGGTATTGCCGCTGGTCGGTTCGACCAGGATGGTCTTCGTCGGCGAAATCTTGCCTTGGTGTTCGAGCGCCTCGATCATCGAGACGCCGATGCGGTCTTTGACCGACGCCAGTGGATTGAAGAATTCGAGCTTGAGGAGAATGTCTGCTTTGACGCCGTATTCGGCCGGCAGGCGCCTCAGGCGCACCAGCGGCGTGTCACCGATGGTTTCGGTAATCGAATTGAAAATCCGGCCGCGGCCGGGCTTGCGGTCCGTCATGGTTTCTCCCTTTTTTGATTTTTTAAATCGTGAAGTCCGCTGTGTGGTCGTCGGCGGTGACGCCAGCGGCGCGCGCCTTCTGACACAGGTCTTCAACGCTTATGGCCTCCAAACGGGCCATCAGCTCTTCCTGCAGTGTTTGGATGAACGGCGTCACGATGCGGGCGCCGAGTTCGGACTTCGGCAGCACCTCCTCGGTGCTCTCGTCTTCGGCGAGTTCCGCCGCGCGCACGATGTCGCCGACCGAAATGCGCCGCCGCTCCTTGGCGAGGCGATAGCCGCCGCGGGGTCCGCGCACGCCTTTCAGGATGCCGGCGCGCACGAGTTGCTGCATCACCTGTTCGAGATAGCGTTGTGGAACGCCTTGGCGGGCGGTGATTTCCTTGGCCTGGACGGGTTCGGGCCGCGCATTGAAGGCGATGTCGATCACAGCTTCGAGGGCCAGAAGAGTTTTGCGTGACAGTCTGAGCATGGTTTTTACCGATGATGGGTTCCAGTGGAGCCAAAGCCGCCGGTGCCGCGTGCGCTGTCGGGAAGTTCGGAAACTTCCTCCAGCTCGGCAATTTCGTGGCGGGCGATGATCATTTGGGCGATCTTCATGCCGCGGCTAATGCGGAAGATTTTGTCGCCGTGATTGATCATCGGGCATTTGATTTCGCCGCGGTAATCGCTGTCGATCGTGCCGGGCGCGTTGATGAGGGTGATACCGTGCTTGAGCGCCAAGCCCGAACGCGGCCGCACTTGCGCTTCAAAGCCGACGGGCAGGGCGATGGCGATACCGGTCGGCACCAATTTGCGCTCGCCGGGCGCCAGGTCGATCTCGGCGTCGACAGCGGCGAGCAGATCGAGCCCGGCTGAACCAACGGTGGCATAACACGGCGGCGGCAAATCCAAAGCATGGGGCAGGCGGAGAATGGAAAGTTTCATGCCGCCGTCTCCAGCGCCTTGGCGATCCGCGCCACCAGACGGGTCGCAATGTCGTGCTTTTCCATTTCGGGCCATTCCTCGTGGCCGTCGGCGCTGATCACAAAAACCTTGTTGCGGTCGGCACCGAAGACGCCGTGGCTGACATCGTTGGCGATGATCCAGTCGCATTCCTTTTTCGACCGCTTCTGGATCGCTTGGGCAACGACGTCGCCGGTTTCGGCGGCAAAGCCGATGACCAGACGCGGCCGCTGTGCGGCGCGGGAAACGCTGGCGAGAATATCGGGATTGGTCGTCAGCTTGATGGCTGGCGGCGGACCGGCAGTTTTCTTGATCTTGCCGCTGGCGATGTCTTCCGGCCGCCAATCGGCCACCGCGGCGGTGAACACGGCGACGTCGACCGGCAAAGCACAATCCGTCGCCGCCAGCATTTCGCGCGCCGTCTCGACCTTGATCAACTTCACGCCGGCAGGCGGCGTCAGCGCAACCGGGCCGGAGATCAGCGTCGTCTCGGCCCCAGCCGCGGCCAGCGCTGCGGCGATGGCATATCCCTGCTTGCCCGACGAGCGGTTGCCGAGGAAACGCACCGGATCGAGCGGCTCATGCGTCGGTCCCGCCGTCACCAGCGCTTTGAGGCCTTTGAGCGGCTGCGGCCCCAGGATCAGCGCTTCGATTGCCGCCAGGATTTCGAGCGGCTCGGCCATGCGTCCCGGCCCGTATTCGTTACAAGCCATGGCGCCGTCGTTGGGTCCGACGAAATGCACGCCGTCCGCTTTCAGCCGGGCCAAATTGCGCTGCGTGGCCGGATGGTTCCACATCCGCACGTTCATGGCAGGCGCCATCAGCACCGGCTTGTCGGTGGCCAGCAGCGAGGTCGATGCCAGATCGCTGGCAAGCCCGTTGGCGGCCTGCGCAATCAGATTGGCAGTGGCGGGTGCCACCACGACCAGATCGACCACGCGCGTCAGCTGGATGTGGCCCATCTCGGCTTCATTGCCGAGATCGAACATGTCCGTGTGCGCCTTGTAGCCGGAGAGGGCCGAAACGGTCAGCGGAGTCACGAGTTCGGTGCCGGCTTTGGTGATGATGGTGCGCGAGTCGATACCGTGCTCCTTGGCCCGGCGGATCAGATCGAGGCTTTTATAGGCGGCAATTCCGCCGCCGATGATCAACAAGATGCTTTTGGACATTTTGGTTCCACAAATCCCGGTTGTTTGCCGGAATATTTATATATAACGGTAGGCCGGTGTAGTTTCCAGCAATTTCCGTTCAAATTTCTTAACCGAGTGCTTACCCGTCCGTGGTCCAATCGGCAATAACCGCGAGAAGGCGCCTTTGGGATGGCCATTTCCGCTCATCATTTGTGCCAATTAGCCGGAGAACTGGCCGCGGAACACGGCTTGCTGGCGCACGCCTATGCCCAGCGGGCCTACCGGACGCTGGACGGTGAAGGCCAATCCGACCGTGCCCAGCTCTGGTTCGCCCTGTCGATTCTGGTCGATGACGTGATCTTGCGCGGCTTGGACCCGGACAACGAGCCTTCCATTCAATAACCAGTTGCGCGGTGCGCCGCGAACCGGTGAGACTGTGGCGCGGTTTATCCCAAGAGCGACCATGCCTCTCGATCCTCTGGTGCGGGCGTTTCTCGTTTCGCTTCCCCCTCGGCCCAAGGCCTGGGAGGTGACCCCGGACGAGGCGCGTTCCCGCTTTTCGTCCATGGTGAGAACCTACGGCGCCAAAGATGTGCCGGTCGGCCGAGTCGAGACGGTCACTATGCCTGGGCCGGGCGGCGCGATGGCGCTCAGGATTTATACCCCGGTTGCGGCGGGCGGCGAGGCGTTGCCGGCACTGATCTATTTCCACGGCGGCGCCTTCCGGCACGGCGATTTTGAGGCCTATGAAGCGACGTGCCGCTTTCTCGCGGCCGAAGCGAGCTGCCGCGTCATTGCGGTCGATTACCGTCGCGCTCCGGAAAATCCGTTCCCGGCCGCGGTGGAGGATGCGGCCGCGGCGGTTGCGTGGATCGAGACCAATGCCGCCACACTCGGCATCGATCCCAACCGCACAGCGGTCGGCGGGGATTCCGCCGGTGCCAATCTGGCGGCTGTGGCTTGCCAACTCGCGACCACTGCGGGCGAGCCGCACATTGTGCTGCAGATGCTGCTCTTTCCGGTGACCCAGCTCGGTTCCACCTTCCCGTCGCTGACGGCGTATGGCGCAGGCTTCAATCTCGACCAAGACGGGCTCGAATATTGTTACGGCCTCTATGCGCCGAAAGAAAAATGGAGCGATCCGCGCGTCTCGCCGCTGAACGCGGGCAAACTCGCCGGATTGCCGCCCACCTTCGTGATGCTGGCCGAGTGCGATCCGCTGCATGACGAAGGCCTCGCGTATGTCGAAAAGATGCGTGCGGCCGGGGTGGAGGTTTCGCTGGTTGACTGGCCCGGCGTGATTCACAATTTCATACTCTACCAAGCCGTACTGCCGCAGGCGCGCGAGGCGCTGGTGGTTGCGGCCAAGGCGCTGAAAAGCGGCTTTCGTCTGCAATAGGGTCAGGCCGCCCACAACGCGGCATTGCCGGTGCGCCGCCAGATCCGTAGGAGATTAAGCGCGGCTTCGGCCGCGGCGGGCTTGCGCGTGAAGATTTCGTTGATTTCGCCGGGGCCCATATCCGCCATGATGCAGTCGCGCCGCGCCAGCCACGCGCTTTCGACATCGGGCCCGCGAAAGCTCGAATAGACGCGTCCGATCCCGAGTTGGCGCAACACGCCGAGCACACGGCGATCGCAATGGCCAAAAGGAATCGCCACCGAGCGCACCGGCGCAGCGATGATCCGCGCCAGCCGCTCGACCGATTGCGTCACATCGCTGGCGATGTCGGCATCGCTGGTCGCGAGCCAGTTCAGATGGGCGCAGCCGTGCGAGCCGATTTCCATGCCGGCTTCGTGCAGGTCGCGAACATCAGACTCGGTGACATAACCGGGCGTGCCGATACGATCCGACGGAATGAAGAACGCGGCCTTGAGGCCGGCTTTCACCAGCAGCGGCAGGGCGATCCGCGCGTCGCTGTCGTTGCCATCGTCGATGGTAAGCCGGGCGCCGTGCGCGCGCACCTTTTCGAGCACGAAGGTGAAGGTATGTTCGCTGATCCAATAAGGCCGTTCGTCG
>JAATGK010000262.1 GCA_015654715.1 Alphaproteobacteria bacterium | reverse complement strand
CTCATCCTGCTCAACACCTGCCATATCCGCGAGAAGGCCGCCGAGAAGGTCTATTCCGAGCTCGGCCGCCTCAAGCGGATGAAGGAGCGCAAGGCGGAAGCCGGCGGCCAGATGCTGATCGCGGTGGCCGGCTGCGTGGCGCAGGCCGAGGGTGCGGAGATCGTGGCGCGCCAGCCGGCGGTCGATCTCGTGGTCGGGCCGCAATCCTACCAGCGCCTGCCGGAGATGATCGCACGCGTGCATCGCGGCACCGGGCGCGTGCTGGAAACCGAATTTCCCGCCGAGGACAAATTCGATTCGCTTCCCGCGGCGGTGGGCGCGCAGGCACCAGCCGCGTTCCTCACCGTGCAGGAAGGTTGCGACAAGTTCTGTACCTTCTGCGTCGTGCCCTACACCCGCGGCGCCGAGTTTTCGCGCCCCGTGGCGCAAGTCCTTGCCGAGGCTAAGGCCCTGGTGGCGAGCGGGGCGCGCGAAATCACGCTGCTCGGCCAAAACGTCAACGCCTATCGCGGTACCGGTCCCGATGGCAAAGCATGGTCTTTGGCTAAGCTGATCGAAGCTCTCGCCAAGCTCGATCACCTGCAGCGCTTGCGCTACGTCACCTCGCATCCGCGCGACATGAGCGATGACCTCATCGCCGCCCATCGCGACATTCCCATTCTGATGCCGTATCTGCACCTGCCGGTGCAGTCCGGTTCCGATACCATTCTTGCGGCGATGAATCGTGGCCATAGCGCGGCCGATTATTTGCGGCTGGTGGAGCGCATCCGCGCCGCTCGTCCCGACATCGCGCTGTCGGGCGATTTCATTGTCGGCTTCCCGGGCGAAACCGACGCCGATTTCGCCGCCACGCTGGCGCTCGTGCACGCGGTAAACTACGCGGGATCCTATTCGTTCAAATACAGCGCCCGTCCCGGCACACCGGCCGCCGCCATCGCGCGTCAGGTTCCCGAAGATGTAAAAGACGCCCGCCTCGCCGAATTGCAGGCTTTGCTTACGGCGCAACAAAAAGCGTTCAACGCCAGTTGCGAGGGCCGCACGTTCCCGGTTTTGTTTGAAAATTCCGGACGCAAAACCGGTCAGGCGGTCGGCCGCTCGCCCTATCTGCAACCGGTTCACGTCGAGGACGCGTTGCCGCTGATCGGCACGATTGCCCACGTGCGGATCGAAGCCATCGTGTCCAACAGCCTGAAAGGCGTTCTGGTCTCTCAAGGCTCCCGTGAAAAGGCATTGGCCAATTGAACGTGAAAAAACCATCCAAGCTGACGTTGGAATTTTCCGACAACAAGCTGCTGCTCGATCTCTCAGGTCCGCATGTGAAGAATTTCGTGCGGCTGGAGCACAAGCTCGGCGTCAAAATAGGTCAGCGCGGCAACATCGTCTCGATTGAAGGGGCCGAACGCGAAAAAGCGGCGCATGTCCTGCGCGCGCTTTATGCCCGCCTCGAAGCCGGTGAAACCGTCAGTACCGCCGAGTTCGACACCGAACTGCGTTTCTCCGCGGAAGGCGACAAGCAGGTTACCGCTCCGGCCGGTTCCGCCACGCTCACCACCTGGACCGGGCGCACGCTTCGGGCTCGGTCGCGAGCGCAGATTGCTTATCTCGACCTGATGCGCACCCACCCGCTGGTGTTCGGCGTCGGCCCGGCGGGCACCGGCAAGACCTATCTCGCCGCCGCGTTTGGCGCCTATCTGCTCCACAAGCGCCAGGTCGAGCGGCTGATCCTATCGCGTCCGGCGCTGGAAGCGGGCGAGCGTCTCGGCTTCCTGCCCGGCGATCTCAAAGAGAAGATCGATCCCTATCTGCGCCCGCTCTACGACGCCTTGTTCGACGTCATCGGCGAGCCGTGCCTCAAGCTGATGGAACAAGGCGTTATCGAAGTGGCGCCGCTCGCCTTCATGCGCGGCCGCACGCTGGCACATGCCTTTGTGATCCTGGACGAGGCCCAGAACTGCACCTCGCCGCAGATGAAGATGTTTCTCACTCGCTTGGGCGAGGATTCGCGCATGGTGGTGACTGGCGATCCCTCGCAAAGCGATCTGCCCGGCGGGCGCCCCGAGGGTCTCGGCGAGGCGCTCGACATCCTGTCCGGCATCGAGGGGGCGGCGGTGGCGCGGTTTTCCGAAGCCGATGTGGTCCGCCATGCTCTCGTCACGCGGATCGTCGCCGCCTATAATACCGCCGAGGAGGAGCGCGCCAAAAATCCGGCAGGCGCGCGCAAGGGGCAGGCTTGAGCCTTACGCTCGAAATCCAGGATGCCAGATGGCGCAAGCTGCGCGGGATTTCAGCGCGCCTGAAGAAGGCCGTCCGCGCCGCGCTCAAACAAGCCGATGCCGACGAGACCGCCGCTCTGACCTTGCTGCTGACCACCGACAAGCGCGTGCAGGCGCTCAATCGCGAATTCCGCGGCTTCGACAAGCCGACCAACGTCTTGTCGTTTCCGGCGGAGAACGAAGACTATATCGGCGACATTGCCATCGCTTACGGTGTCACCGCCAAAGAGGCCAAGGCCGCGGGCAAGACGCTGCTGGATCATACCACGCACCTTACCGTTCACGGCGTGCTGCATCTTCTCGGCTACGATCACGTCACGCCGCGAAAAGCTAAGGTGATGGAGCCGATGGAAACGCGTATCCTGGCGTCGTTGAATATCGCCGATCCTTACGAGGACCAATGAGCACCGCCGACACCGATGACGACAAGGCCCCGTCGTTGTTCAAGCGGCTGGCGCAGATGTTGCGCGGCGACAATGCGGCGGTCTCCATGCGCGAGACCCTGGAAGAAGCGATCGAGGAAGCCGACCGGCAGTCCCCGGGTCTGTCCGACCAGGAACGCATCATGCTCGCCAATCTGCTCAAGTTCGGCGAGCTCCGCGTCAAGGACGTGATGGTGCCGCGCGCCGACATCGTGGCGGTGGAGGAATCGACCCCGCTGTCCGAACTGATCCTGCTGTTCCGCGAGGCGCAGCATTCGCGTCTGGTGGTCTATCGCGAGACTCTCGACGATCCGGTCGGCTTCGTGCATCTCAAAAGCGTGTTGGAACAGCTCGAAATCAAGCCCGACGGGGCGTTCACCCTGCGCGAGGCGCCGATAGCCGCCATCAAGCACGATATCTTGTTCGCGCCGCCGTCGATGCCGGCGCTCGATCTTTTGCTCAAGATGCAAGCCACCCACATTCACCTTGCCCTCGTCATCGACGAATACGGCGGCACCGACGGTCTGGTCTCGATCGAGAACATCATCGAGGAAATCGTCGGCGACATTGCCGACGAGCATGATGAGGAATCGCCCCAAGCGCATCCTTTGCCGTCCGGCGGTTTCATCGCCGATGCCCGTATCGATCTTGAGGATTTCAAGGCCGAGACCGGCATCGAATTTCCCGTCGATGAGGACAGCGATATCGACACCCTTGGCGGCCTGGTGGTGTCGCTGCTCGGACGTGTGCCGCAGCGCGGCGAAATCGTTGCTCATCCCGATGGCACCGAGTTTGAAGTGCTGGAAGCCGATCCGCGCCGCGTCAAGCGGCTGTTGATCCGCCCGCCCAAGGAAAGCCCGCCCCAGCATGCATGACACGTTGACCGGATATCTCGCGCGCGCCGGCGCTTTTGTCCGTGCCCTTTCGGGCTGGCGGCGGTTCGGCTTTGCGTTCGCCGCCGGTCTCATCTCGGCGCTCGGCTTTACCCCGTTTGATTTCTTCCCGGCGCTGCTTTTGGGTTTTGCCGCGCTGGTACTGTTGCTCGACAACGCCAGCGCTGCCCCCCGTCCCATCCGCACGGCGGCCACGCTCGGCTGGGCCTTCGGCTTTGGTCAGTTTCTGCTCGGGCTGCATTGGATCGGCTACGCCTTCATGGTCGATGCCGCCGAACACGGCTGGCAGATCCCATTTGTGGCGGTTCTGTTCCCCGGCGGGCTTGCCCTGTTCCAAACGACTGTTTGCGCCGTCGCGGCGAAGTTTTGGCGCCCGGGCCTGGCACGCATTTTCCTCTTTGCGCTTCTCTACGGCATTGCCGAATGGCTGCGCGGCCACATCCTTACCGGCTTTCCCTGGAACATCCCCGCTTACGGTTGGGGTGCATCGCTCGCCGTGCTGCAATCGACGGCGCTGTTCGGCGCCTACACCTTGTCGCTGTTGACGGTCCTGTTGGGTGCGAGTCTGGCCGAGGTGTTCGCACCGCGCCCGGGCTGGAAGTTGCCCGCCGCCCTCACCGGCCTTTTCGTTATCTTCTTTATCGGCGGCGCGCTGCGGCTTTGGATCTCGCCGACGAAGACCGTTCCCGGCGTCGAATTGCGGCTGGTTCAGCCCAACATTCCGCAGGCGGAGAAATACCCGCGCCGTTATACGCTGCGCAATTGGCGCCGCTTGATCGATCTCTCTAAAGCGCCCGGCCATCCCACGCTCATCGTCTGGCCCGAGGCCGCGCCGCCGTTCTTCCTCGACGAACAGCCCCTGGCGCTGCTGCAGATCGGCGACATCACCGCTAAAGGGCAAGGGCTTCTCACCGGCGCGATCCGCCGCGAATACGTCACCGACAACATTGTACGTTATTTCAACAGTTTTTTTGTCTTCGGCAAGGGCGGAACGTTGCTTGCGACTTATGACAAGTCGCATCTGGTGCCGTTTGGCGAGTATCTACCGTTCGAGAAAACGCTTACCGCGCTGGGCCTGCAGAAACTCACCGGGATCGACGGCGGTTTTCAGCCCGGTGACGGTCCTCGGAGCTTTGTGTTGCCCGGCGCCGGGGTCCTAACACCATTGATATGTTACGAGATTTTGTTTCCCGGTGAAGTTGTAGGCGTTCCGCGTCCGGACTGGCTTGTAAATGTCACCGATGATTCGTGGTTCGGCCCTTGGGCTGGTCCGCGGCAACATCTGTTGGTTGCTCGCGTGCGCGCCATCGAAGAAGGCTTACCGGTCGCGCGCGCAGCAAATACGGGCATTTCCGCAATCGTTGATCCCTTTGGGCGGATCACCAAGCACCTTAAGTTGGATGAAACAGGCTTCCTCGACGGCGCTCTTCCCGCCGCGATTGCACCGACCCCATTTTCTCGGTTTGGCGACTGGTGGTTCGCAGCTGTGGTATGCGCAATGGTCGCTTTGACAGCAGTTTTTTCCAAAAGGAATATGACGACACACTGCGCCGGGCAGTGAATTCGTCCTTCGGATGTGGTACCCGGCAGGTAGAACTTCATCTCCAACCTTTAAGTCTACGACCTTGCCAAAAAAACAAGCCAATCCGATCGACGGCCAAGTAGGCAACCGACTACGTCTGCGTCGCATGATGATCGGTATGAGTCAGGAAAAGCTGGGCGAGTTGCTCGGCCTGACGTTTCAGCAGGTACAGAAGTACGAAAAGGGTGTGAACCGGATCGGTGCGGGCCGTCTCTTTGAGATTGCGCGCATCCTCGGCGTTCCGATTCAGTACTTCTATGAGAGTGTGACCGAACAGCTCGCGAGTGCACCGGGATTTGCCGAACGCGATTCCCAGCCCGTGCTCGAATTCGTTTCGAGCGGCGACGGTCTTCAGCTCTCTCTCGCGTACATGCGCACCAAGGATCCCAAGGTGCGCAATAGCGCGCTTTTCTGACATCAGACGGCGAGCCATTGAGCCGCCTGCAGTTTCAGCTTGATCCCCGCCTCCCGTCCAGCGCGCGCCGCTTCAATTTTCCCGCATCCGATGTGATCGACCACAAATCCGGT
>JAATGK010000223.1 GCA_015654715.1 Alphaproteobacteria bacterium | reverse complement strand
GGGCAAGTTGGACACCCTGGAAGGCCTCAAGGGGAACGTCATCGTCGGTCGTCTCATTCCGGCCGGTACGGGCGGCGCCATCGCGCGTCTGCGCCGTATCGCGGCGGAACGCGATCAGGTGATCCAGGACGAGCAGGCCAAGGGCGCGCCCGCCTTGATCGAGGGCCCGGTCACGCCGCCGCCCGCGGCGGAAGCGGCCGAAGCTCCGGCGCCGGCGGAAGCCACCGATGCTCCAGCCGACCCGACGCCCGAAACGCCGCCACAAGCGGCGGCCGAGTAGCGGTTCGCACAACGCATAAAGAAAGGGCCGGTGGAAGCACCGGCCCTTTTTCGTTTGGGAGCAGGCGGAGTCACGAACTCTCGCCCGGACGCGCCTTATTCGTTGTTCTTTCCGCCCCCCGCGGAGCGCAGGCCGTTGCGTTGCGCTACCGGTGAGATAGCGGGGGAGGTGGATCGCGGCACGTGCCGCGAGACGGATGGGGCCGAAATCTCGGCGATCTGTCGGCCCCCCTCCGCTGTTAGGTCGTGGTGCGGCGCGTTGGGTTCGACGCCGCGGGGGAGGAAAGACGGACCTCGATTACCGCAAAGAGTAATCCTGAGACGTCCGTTGCCTTGATGTCATTTCCCGGTCAGTTCCTTCACCAGCCGGTCCTGGCCATAGACCTTCTTCAGCGCCTCGGTGAGTGCGGCGGTGGTGACGACCACGGTGCGGTTGACCGTTCCGTCGTACCAGTAATCGCCGCCCAGGCTTTCGATATTGCCGTCGAAGGCGGCGCCTACGACCTCGCCTTTGGCGTTCAACACCGGCGAGCCGGAATTGCCGCCGATGATGTCGTTGGTGGTGGCGAAGTCGAATACGGTCTTGGGATTGAGCTTGTCTTTCAGCCCGACCCAGCGCTCCGGCAGGTTGAACGGAACCTTGCCGGTGGCGCGGTCATAAAGGCCGGGGAAGAAGGTGAACGCCGGCACGGCGGTACCTTTCTCGTTCCAGCCGGCCACCGCGCCGTAGGAGAGCCTCAGCGAGAAGGTCGCGTCGGGATAGACGCCCGTTCCGTAGACGGCGAAACGCGCGTGAGCAATCTTCTCGGTGGCGCGTTCGGTCGGGCTGATGACCTTCTCCTCATAGTCCTTGCGGATGGCGCGGCTGGCCGCATCGGTCGCCAGAACGAAGCGGATCATCGGATCGTCGCTTTTTTCGATCGCCGCTTTGCCGCCGTCCCATAGCGCTTTGCGATACGCCGGATCGGACAGTTTCGACGCCACCAGTTTCGCCGCCAGGCTCTCCGGCGACTCCTTGCCGAGGAAGGTCTTGGTGGCAGGCGAATCCGCCGTCAGGTTTTCGCGCAGCTTGGTCAGCCACCACGTCAGCAGCGCTTTTTCGAGGTCGGGATAAACCGGGCGTGCATCGAGCAAGCCTTTCTCGGCCAGTGGCAGGCGGGCATCGGTGAATTCGCGGATGCGCTCGCTGTTGGGCACGGCCCGTTCGTCGGCGCCGCGCACCAGAGTGCGGGCATAATCGAACAGTTCGGAGCGGAATCCGGCGCGCGCCTCCAGCCAGGTGTAGGGACGCTCCAGTGTCGCACGCACCTTGGCGATCGCTTCCAGGTCTTGCCACGGATCGCCGGTCGTCGCCGCCAGTTTGGGATCGGCTTTGACCTTTGCCTTCAGCTCGGCTTCCGCCGCGCGCTTGGCGCTCATCATCGCCGGATCGAGCAGGGTTTCGAAGCGGCCGCGATTGCCCTTGAAGCTGTTCTCGATGCCGAACAGCGTGGCGGCGGCGATGCGCGAATGCTCTGGGCTTTCGGCCGAAAACTGGACCAGTTGGCCGCGAAGATCCGACAGCATGATCAGCGTGTCGGGCATGGCGATGTCGCGCAAGGCCTCAAGCTGCGCCACCGAGAGTAGCCGCGACGTCGAACCCGGATTGCCGGCGACGAACATCGGCTCGCCCAGGCGCGGATTGGCGGTCGACCAGATGAGATGCCTCGGCGTCGCCGCCGGCTTGCCGTTCTCGTAGAGCCGGATCAGGCCGAAATCGAGATCGTAGCGCGGGAAGTTGAAATTGTCGGGATCGCCGCCGAAGAACGCGATCTGCGTCTCGGGCGCGAAGGCCAGCCGCACGTCGGAATATATGCGATAGGTGTAAAGCTGGAACTGGCCGCCCTGATAGAACGAGATCACTTGGCAGCGATATTTTTCCTCGCGGACTTTGCAGCCGTCCTTTTCGATGGCCGCAATGGCACCATCGCGGGCGCGCAGGAAATCCTGACCGGTCTTGCCGGCGGTGGCGCCGTTGATGCGCCCGGTGACGTCGGTGATGCCTTCCAGAATTTCCGCCTGCATGCCGGGACAAAGCCGTTCGTCTTCGCGCTTCGCCGGCAGGAAGCCGTCCTTGATGAAGTCGTTCGTGCTGGTGGAAAGCTGTTGCACGCAACTGCGCACGCAGTGGTCGTTGGTCAGCACCAGGCCGTCTTTCGAGACCACCGAAGCCGAGCATCCGCCCGTCAGCCGCACCGCACCGGCCTCGACTTTGTCGAGCCATTTCTGGTCGACGGTCACGCCGTATTTGGCTTTTATCGCTTGCGACGGAACGTTGTCGAAGGTCCACATGCCTTCGTCGGCAAAAGCAGGCGAGAATGCCAGCGCGAGCGCTGCGGCGGCCAATACGCGTTTCAAGGACGACTCTCCAGGCTGAAATCCTGACAAGACTACGGGGGAGGCGGGGCCTATTCAGTTCGGTGAATTGCCGCGGCCGTCGCGCACCGTCATATCGCGCGGGTGAACCGCAATCCGGCACGCCAGCGTTCGGCATCGCTGCGATAGTCGTTCACCACCGTTCTGCCGCTCGCCACCGGAAGCTGTGCCTGCATGCCCGCCGTGACGATGACCGTCGCGCAGTCGTATTCAATGGTCGGGCCTAGGAAGACCGCCGTGCCGGCATCTTTGAAATTCACCGAAGTCACCAGCCGGTCGAAGGTAAACTGATTGCCGACTTCCAAGCCCACCGTCCAATGCTGGCCGATGGCGTAGCCGAGCCCATAGTTGAATTCGACGGCGCCGTTTCCGATCCATGTGCCGGTATCGTCCTTTTCCCAGCCATTCTCGAAGTTGATGTTAAGGACGTGTTCGAAGCCCCAGAAATACTTGGTCAACAGCAACCGCACCGCGATGCCCCGCGAGGCGGTGTCGTAGGCCGGGTCGATCGCCAGTGCGATGCCGACTGGATTCTTGTCGGTTGCCGCCAGGATGAAGATCGCTTCGCCTTGCACGCCGACCAGGCTCGTGGTCGCCGCCGGTTCGCCGGGCGGGCGCGTGCGGTCCCAATCATAGGCCAGCGTTGCGGCAAGCTGGACGCGGTCCGTCAGGCCGAAGTCGACCTCGGTCAGCGATTCGAAGGCGTTGTAACTCTCGCCGCTATGACCACCGGCCCAACTCAGCCACTGCTGCACTTGATGGCCGCCTTTGGGCAGGATGGACGCGGGATCGGTGCCGAGGAAGGGCGCGTCATCGGCCATGGCGGGCAGAGCGGCAATGCAGCATGCAACAGCAGCGGCAAATCGGGCAGGGCTGGTCACGGCAGGGTTCCTTGCGAACATGACAGTGCATATCAGTCGCAACAACACGCATTGCGACATGGACGATTGCACCCCTGCAACCACAAGAGTGTCGCAACGACACCTTTCCGGCCCGTTAAGGCGCGAAAACCCGGAAATGGTAACGGGTATCAATCGCATAGGTATGAGGTCGCAGCGGCGCGGTTCAATGCCCGGCGCGAGCGACGGCATGGGTTGGCATAGCGGCGAATCAGGAACCGTTCGGCTTGGTTTGGAGCTGGACGTAGTTCTCGATTCCGATCTGCTCGATCAGCCGATGCTGCGTTTGCAGGAAATCGATGTGCTCCTCTTCGCTTTCGAGGATGTCCTTGAAGAGCTCGCGCGAGACGTAATCGCTGATCGTTTCGCAATGCGCCACAGCGCTTTTGAGCGGCACCAGCGCTTCCAATTCCAGCGTCAGGTCGCACGACAGCACTTCGCGAACGTTCTCACCGATTTTCAGTTTGCCGAGGTCCTGCAGATTGGGCAGTCCGCCGAGAAACAGCACGCGCTTGATCAGCATGTCGGCGTGCTTCATCTCGTCGAGTGATTCTTCGTATTCCTTCTTCGCCAGTTCGGAGACGCCCCAATCCGCCAGCATCCGCGAATGCAGGAAATATTGGTTGATGGCCGTCAGTTCGTTCTTGAGAGCGATATTAAGGAACCGAATCACGTCGGCATCGCCAGGCAGCGATGCGACCGGCGAAGGGCCTATTCCGCCGCCGCCAGGGTTCTGTTCGTT
>JAATGK010000344.1 GCA_015654715.1 Alphaproteobacteria bacterium | reverse complement strand
CGTAGGCACTTGGCGTAGGCGGGCTGTATAATCCTGGAAATTCGTTCCTACACCAGCCGGGGGGCGCCGTGTGGTACGTCTACATCCTGCGCAGCCAAAGCCATCCGGAACAGGAATACACCGGCGCCAGCGAAAACCTGCGGCAACGCTTGGCCGATCACAACGCCGGAAAATCGCCGCACACCGCGAAATTTTGGCCCTGGACGCTGCTTTGGTACTGCGCGTTCCCGGACAAACTGCCGACCTTGGCCTTCGAGAAATACCTCAAATCGCATTCGGGCCGGGCGTTTGCCAAGAAACGGCTGCTGCCCGGCGATGTGGAGGCCGCCACGGACCGGAATTTTGACTCCAGAACAATCACTTAGTGGTGCCCGCGCCGCCGCCTCGGCCCGCGTTCAGGTCAATTTGACGATCAGCTTGCCGAAATTGTGCCCTTGCAACAGGCCGATGAATGCGGCCGGCGCGTTCGTCAAACCTTCCACGATATCTTCGCGATAGCGCAGGCGGCCGTCCGCAATCCACGCCGCGGCCTCGCGATAGAATTCCGGTTGCTGGTCGGCGAACTCCCGCTGGATGAAACCGCGGATGAGAAGACTCTTGCGCAGCACATCGTGCATGAGGCCCGGTAGGCGATCCGGCCCGGTGGGCGGCGCCGTGTCATCGTTATAATTTGCGATGCGGCCGCAAACCGGCACCCGCGCAAAATCGTTCAACAGCGAGAAGACCGCATTCCAGATCGGACCGCCGACATTCTCGAAATAGACGTCGATTCCGTCTGGACAGGCGGCCGCGAGCTGCGCCGGAAAATCGGCGGAGCGATGATCGAGCGCCGCATCGAAGCCAAGTTCATCGCGGACAAAAGCGCATTTGTCGGCGCCGCCCGCGATGCCGACGGCGCGCGCGCCCTTGATACGGGCGATTTGACCGACCGCCGATCCCACCGCACCGCTGGCGGCCGCGACCACTACGGTTTCGCCGGGTTTGGGTTTGCCGATCGTCAGCAGACCGGCGTAGGCGGTAAATCCCGGCATCCCCAGCACGCCGAGGGCCGTGGTGACAGGGGCCGCCGCAGGATCGAGCTTGCGCAAGCCGGTGCCGTCGGACAACGCAAAGCTCTGCCACCCCGAATAGGACAGCACCACATCGCCGACGCGGAAATCCGGATGTTGCGAGTGCACGACCGCGCTGACCGTACCGCCCTGCATCACCGCGCCCACCTCAACCGGCTTAGCATAGGATTTTGCGGCACTCATCCGCCCGCGCATATAAGGATCGAGCGACAGATACTGTATCTTGAGCAGCACTTCGCCAACCGAAGGTGTGGGGATCGGCGCCTGCTCGATCCGAAAATCCTCCGCGGTCGGCAACCCGCTAGGGCGGCGCGCCAGCACGATCCGTTGGTTTGTCTCCGCGGCCATCTCGGTCTCCTTTTCGCGTCGGTGACGGCAATTGCGTATATTACCGCGCGAATTCGAAGGCGATGCAACATGATCCTCAAGACTTACACGCGCATCTTCACCACCGATCTCGATGGCTCGCTTGCTTTGCTGCAAAAGCTGCACACCGCGAGCCCCATCTGCGTTTTAGCTTCGGCGCGTGATGGTGGAAAATGTCGAATGGTTACCCGATTTGGTCGCGCAATTCATTGAGGCGCCGCGACGTGCCGGAAAACTATCATTGCAGCTCTGACGTTACCCGACGCGTTTGGAATGCAAGACGATTTGAACGGATGGAAACAAGATTCGACGAACGGGCTTTTCGCTTCAGGTCATCTCGCCGCATCCACTCAGCCTTGAACGCCGCTTGCCGCACTCTATTTCAAATAGTGGCGCCTCGCGCTCGCCCCGCTCTTTGACATCGCTGAATAGCCATCGTTCGCTTTGATCTTCTGCGCCCCAATTTGCGGCGGTCCGCGGTCTCACCCGCTTGTGCCAATGGGGGGAGGAGAAAATCGCGGATTCCGAAAAGCCAAAATCAATTTCTGGCGTAAATTGCTATTCCCGGCCCCAAGATTTGGTGGCCACAGGAGCCGTCCGCCCTTTGGTCCTTCGCTTGCAACGCAGCGTTCAAATCATCCGGGTCCGTCCCGGTCCGGGACAATGGGAGCTTCTATGCTGCGCGCTGCCGCCAAAGTCGTCCTCAATTCCGCGCTCTCGGCCCTGCCGCCCGCGGCGCGGAGCCGTTTCAAGCGCTATCACGAGCTGCGCTATTGGCGTGGCGTCACCCGCCCGATCCGCCACGACAGCGCCAAGCTAGAACACGAGCGCGCCCATTACGAACAGTTCTTCACGACGTTCTTCGGCCTCGCCAAAGCCGATTATGCCGGAGGGCGCCTGCTCGACATCGGTTGCGGTCCGTGCGGCAGCCTGGAATGGGCGTCGGAAGCGGCCGAGCGGGTCGGCCTCGATCCCCTGGCCGAGGACTACAAGAAGCTGGTCTGCGATACCCACAAGATGAGCTATTCCGCTGCACCGTCGGAAGCGATCCCTTATCCCGACGGTCATTTCGATTCCGTCTCGAGTTTCAACAGCCTCGATCATGTCGATGATGTGGAAGCCACCATTGCCGAGATCAAGCGCGTCACGGCCCCAAGCGGCCGGGTTCTCCTGATCGTCGAGATTGGCCACATCCCGACCCCGACCGAGCCGCATCATCTCGACGAGACCATCGTCGAAAAGTTCGGCCCCGAGTTTGCGGCCGTCAGCCTTCAAACCTTCGGGGTGCGCGCCGACCATAACGTCTACGGCTCGATGCTGGACGCCATTCCCTATATTCCGGGCCGGCCTGGCATCCTCGCGGCGCGGCTGGAACGGAAATAAGGTCGGCGGAGCAATTACGTTCGATCAGGCCCTTTTCGGCGCCGGAAAGCCGCGGTCGCGCATCAGGGCATCGACGGTCGCATCGCGGCCGCGGAACTTGCGATAGGCGTCCGCCGCTTCCACCGTGTTGCCGACTGAGAGGATGTCGTCGTGCAGCTTCCGGCATAGCGCCTTGTCGTAGTAGCCGCCGGGCGCCTCTTCGAAGGCTTCCGCTGCATCGGCCACCAGTACGTCGGCCCACATGTAGTTGAAATAGCCGGCCGCATAGCCTTCGCCGCCGAAGATATGCCCGAAGTGGGGCAGGCGGTGGCGCATGACGATCTCATCCGGCATGCCGATTTCGGCAAGCGCCGTCTTCTCGAACGCCGCGGCGTCGATCGGGGTCGCCCCGGCCAGATGCAGCTTCATGTCGAGAATGGCTGACGCCAGAAATTCCACGGTCAAAAAGCCCTGGTTGAAGGTCTTGGCGCTTTTGATCTTGGCGACCAGTTCGTCGGGCATTGGCTTGCCGGTTTCGAAGTGCACCGCAAAGCGCGACAGCACTTCATGGGTTGGCAGCCAATGTTCGTTGAGCTGGCTCGGGAACTCGACGAAGTCGCGCACCACATTGGTGCCGGCGAGCGCCGGATAGGTCACGTTCGAGTTCATGCCGTGCAAGGCGTGGCCGAATTCGTGGAACATGGTGGTGGCGTCGTCCCACGAGATCAGGATCGGCTTGCCGTCGCCGGCGGGCACGAAGTTGCAGTTGTTGGAGACGATCGGCGTGATCGGCGTCTTGAAACGCTCCTGGGTGCGATATTCGTTCATCCAGGCGCCCGAACTTTTGCCGGCGCGAGCATAGGGATCGAAGTACCACAGCGCGACGTGCTGACCGTCCCTTGTGACTTCGAAGATGCGGATGTCTTTGTGCACCGTCGGCAAGCCGTGCACCTCAGTGAACTTAAGGCCGTGCACTTGGCCCGCCGCCCAGGACATGCCTTCGCGGATCTTGTCGATCTGCAGATACGGTTTCATCACGCTTTCGTCGATGTCGTACCTCGCCTTGCGCACCTTCTCGGCATAGAAGCGATAGTCCCACGGCGCGATCT
>JAATGK010000335.1 GCA_015654715.1 Alphaproteobacteria bacterium | reverse complement strand
CGTAACGCGGCATCGAGGCCTGCATCATCTCGATGGCGCAGCAGGCGAGCCCGAAGGTCATCCACATCAAAGAGCCGGTGCGAGCCCAGTTGACCAAGAGATCGAGCGGCGCGACCAGAAAGCCTTTGTCGGCCCATTCGGCCTTCATCGCTTCGAAATAGGGGTCGTTGGGCGCGATGATCCCAGCGCCTTCGACGCCGGCACGCCCTGCTGTTCCATTGGCAGCTTGTCTTGCCGGAATCACTCCCATTCGAGGGCTCCCTTCTTCCATTCGTAGATGAAGCCGATGGTCAGTACGCCGAGGAACACCACCATCGACCAGAAGGCGAATACGCCCGTCGCGCCGAGCGTGATCGCCCAGGGAAACAGAAAGGCGACTTCGAGATCGAAGATGATGAACAGGATCGAGACCAGATAGTAGCGGATGTCGAACTTCATGCGGGCATCGCCAAAGGCATTGAAGCCGCACTCATAGGCCGACAGCTTTTCGGGATCCGGACTCTTGGGCGCGACCACGTAGGGCACGATCACCAGGAAGATACTGATCCCCGCCCCGACGGCGATGAAGATCAGGATCGGAAGGTATTCCAGGAGGAGTTTTTCCATCGAATTCCCTAAGGCATGGCCGGCCGGCGGATCGTTGCAAGCGGGACCGGAACGGCCTTTGCCCGTTGCACCGATTTAGAACGGGTTTAGACCAGGAGTCGTCCGAGGAAAACAGGGTATCATTGGAATATTCCCGCGAAAACGCTGCGGAAACCGGTCAGAGTTAGAAGATTTCCAAAATATACCCAGCCGGGAGGTCCAGCGCCCCGGGCGAAGGCGGCAACAGTTTGGAGCGCTGCCGCGGCTCATCCCCCCAATCCCAATAGCCCTGGCACAGACCGGTGACCTTACGGTGCGGGTCTTCGGCCAAGGTTTTCATCAGGATTTGGCCCACCTCGGCGTACCGCTTGGCGTCAAAATCGGCACCGGTCGAGGGCGCCGCGCCTTGCAGATAGGTCTCGCGCAATTTCTTCGCCATCAAGTAGTCGCCAAGCGATTCTTCAATCTGCCCGGTGGCGGCATAGGCACACGACCGCCGCCAGAACGCGCCGTCGTAGTCCGGCTGCACCTTCATACCTTCGCTGTATTCGGCGATGGCGGCCTCGTACTGACCCATTTCGTCGAGCAGCCAGCCCCGGTGATAGCGATAGGGCATGGTGTTCTTGGCGTCGGGGAGTTCACCAAGCTTGTCGAGCCACTCGGACGCCTCTTTGAGCTTGCCCATGTCGCGGTAGACCGCTTCGAAGCCGCGCATCACCCGGTAAGATTGATCGGGCCAGCGCAGCAACCCATCTTGATAGATCGCGAGGGCTTCCTGATAGCCGCCGAGATAGGTCAGCACGCGCGCGTTCTGAAACGCCGCATACGAGTCGTCGGGGGCTGCGGCGCTCCAGGCGCGGCCATCTTCCAAGGCACCGATCAGCGCCTGATCGCGCGCCTCTCCGGCCGGAAAATCGGCGAGCGCTACGCCTTCGCGCAATTGCGCCCGCGCTTTGAGACCCACAAGCCTCAGCTGCGGCGCCAGTCCGGCCTCGGCAAGCGCTTTGTCGAGCAGCGGCAGCGCCACTTTGGGCTGGCCCGCCGCGGAATAAGCGATGCCGCGCGCCAGCGCATTTTCCGCAATCTCCACCGCTGACGCGGAGGCCGGCAGCACCTCAGCCGCCGTCTTCTCATCGCCCGGAAAGGTCTTGCCGCCCGCTACCAGCCTCCGCACGACGAAGACCGGCAGCCACTTGTCGCGATCGATCGAGGCCGTGTCCGGATCGTACCAGACGGCCACCGAACGGCCCTCGGTGCTGGCATCTTTCACCGCCTGAAACAGGGCTTCGGCATTCGCCGTCTTGGCCGGATCGGCGAAAAATTCGACGTTGATCCAATCGAGCGTAAACCACAGCGCGGTTTTGCTCAGCGCCCCGCCGCTGATGTTGCTTTCGGCCTTGAGCAGCTGCGACGTCTCCGCCGATGCCGGCCCGCCCAACAGCAGTCCGCCCGATAGCAAAGCGATCATGCCAATCAGAGCGTGCCGCAGGCTGTTCCTCGCGAGTTCACACAGCCGCGATTTGAGGCGCAGCGGGCGTCAATGTCCAGGCGGTAACGATGTGGCGGCAGATCGGCAGAGCCCCACAGGCGCTGCGGCTAGATTTCCAGACCTTTTGGAGGAAATGGCGGGAGCGACGGGGCTCGAAACTGAATTTCCCGTTTTCCACCGGACTCGGCAGGAGCTAAGTATTTGAAATTGTTGTAACCGATTCCTGTACACACCTGCCGATTGCTGCGAATTGGCCCCGGAATTGGCCCCAAGCGAGAGGTAGGCTCAAAAGAAGTCGGCGGTCGAGAGGCCGCAATCCGATACTCTTAATGTCAGGGATCGAAGCCCGAAGGGCCGGGGCGGGACTGCCCGGCCTAGTTCACGAGAACTCGGCCGGGACCGAAGGCCCCGAGCCACATCAACAAATCCCAACCATTTCCATGCGCATTTACCGCAACGGCGCCGGCAGGGTCACGCGATAGACCAGTATCCGGCTGTCGTTGTCGAAGTCCGAGTCGCAGGACTGGCCGGACATCCGGCAGCGGCGCGCGATGAAGTCGTTATCGTTGCCGACGAGCAGGGAATAGTTGGCCGGACGCTCCGGCTCCAGTGCCGAAGCGAGATCCAGCGCTTCCCATTTTCGGACAGCACCTCGACGTTGAGCCCGAAGCGCACGAGCTGCACGGGATTGAGCATGTTCACCAGCTCGACCCGGTTGGCCAGGACGATGCCCGGCCGCAGCGCTGTGCCAGCCGGGGCCTGCAACAGCGATGCGGTGCCGGTCTCGTATTCGGTGCCGGCGTGGTTGGTCGCGCCCACGACGTCGACCAGCAGGATACGCGGACGTTCGTTGAAACCGGGCAGCCGAACTCAATAT
>JAATGK010000338.1 GCA_015654715.1 Alphaproteobacteria bacterium | reverse complement strand
CGCGCGGGAAGGACGCCTAGAGGCGCGACGAGGAAAACTCACAAAGGACTATATTATAATGGAAGATGACTACCGGCTCGTCGCCGCACGTAGGCTGTCTTGGAATGTGGACGCTTGGCGCGAACCTGCGCGTCTAGCGCTTGTCATCTCCGGTCTACAGGGATTTTTGGCCGATCACCCCGAAAAGTCGGTTTCACGGGCGGAGGCCGAAAATCTGCTGAAAAAGCTGCGGTTGGCTGGAAAAGAGCCCGCTCTGCGGAATACGACGGCGCATTAAGATCTCGGCGCATTAGGCGCAGTTCTGAGCCGGCTTTCCAAGAAATCTAGGCATAAGGCTGAGTGCCCCCCGGCTCCAACTACACGGACGTATCGTTGGCGGGTTGCTTCGCTCAGGCAGCCGGAGGATTTTTCACATGCGCCCCGAGTTGAGTCATTGCTATGCAAAGTGAGTCACTTTGCATGCACACCGACAATTGGAAATCTGGTGCACCCGGCGAGATTCGAACTCACGACCCCTGCCTTCGGAGGGCAGTACTCTATCCAGCTGAGCTACGGGTGCAGCGCCGGGCGGCAGCTATAGCGGATAGCCTTCGGCGCCGCAATCAAGCCCGCTAACCCTCAAACAGATTTTGTTTATTGCAATATCGACCGGAAAGCGCCGTCCCAGTCCGCGCCGGGCGGGTTGTCTTCGAAGTAAGCGATCCGGTTGAGGTGCATATCGTAAAGCTTCTGGCTGGCGCCCGACAGCGTGCGGCATTGGGCGATCAAGGCGCGGGCCTTATGCCACTCCTGGTCGCGCATCGACTGGAAGATGTGGTCGTGGAAGGTGGCCAGCGCGCGGAATTTGGGGCTGGCGCGCATCACCGGATTGCCCAGCATGGCATAGAGTTTGACCGGGCCGTCGTGGTTTTCCACCGCAATATAATCGACTTCGAGGAAGGCAAAGCCGCGCTCGGCCGCCTTGCGGGTGTCTTCGCTGACCACTATCGCGGGGCCATACTGTGCCGAAAGCTCCTGCACCTTGGCGGCCACCACGGCGCAGTCGCCGTTGACCGAATAGGTGGTGCGGCCATGCACCTTGAAGCCGCCGGCGATCGCCGGGCCGCTCGAAAGGCCGACGCCGATCTCGACCGGATTGAAGGCGACGCCGTCGATGCGCCGCTCGTGGGTGATGATCTCGTTGGTCTTGGCGATGGCTTCCATCATGCCCATCGCCGCCTCGCAGGCGTGCACCGCATGTTCGGGGTCGTCGAGCGGTGCATTCCAAAACGCGGTAAAGCCGTTGGCGGTCAGCTTGTCGATCGCCCCGCCATGGGTCAGCGCTTCGCTCATCATCGGATCGAGCACCCGCTGGATCAGCCGGGTAAAGGCGGCCGGATCACCGCGAAACGAGGACGCCAGCTCGGCAAAGCCGCGCACGCCACAGGCGAGATACGTGACGGTACGGCTTTCGCCTTCCAGCTTCATCGGCTCGGCGCGGCGGGCGATCACGTCGATCACGCGCGGCGGCAAGACATCGGTGAAAGCGCGCTTCAACGCCGAGCGCACCCAGAGGATTTCGACAGATCGCGCCACCGCACCGGTCGCCCAGATGGTCCATAGCCCCGCCGCGAGGCCGAGGGCGTCGAACAGGACGTGATTGCCAGTGTAAAGCCGCCAGGCGACGTAGCCGACGATGCCGGTGACGCCGAGCACGAACCCGGCCGCCGCCCGTACGCCAAAGCGATAGATCACCAGCGAGCAGCCGATGCCGAACAAGGCCAGGCACAGAAGCTCGGCCTGCTCCGCCATCGGCGGACGGCGCAGCACGGTACCGAGCAAAAGGTCTTCGGCCGCTTCGGCATGGACTTCGGCGACCGGGCGCGGGCCGAAGGGCGTCTGGACCAGCGTATCGGGGGCACCGATATAGACGATGGCATCGCGCACGGCGTCGGGGGCGAGGGTGCCGTCCAGCAGCGCGGCGGCGGCGATCATGCGGTTCGGGTTAGCGCCGGAAAAGCTCATCCAGACGGCGCCGTCGGGCGAGGTGGCGAGCGGGCCGGCGCCGGTTTCCACCGCGACCACGCCGGGCGGGCCGCCGAACAATCCGCTTTGGCCGTCGTCGCTCTTCAGGACCAGCGCGGGCTTATTTTCGATCAGGCGGAGGACTTCGGCCTCAAGGGTTGGCACCGCCTTATCGCCGAAGCGATACACCAGCGGCATCCGCCGTACCCGGCCATCGGCTTCGATCGCCAGATTGAGCGCGCCCATCCCGGCGCTGGCCTTCTGGACGGCGTCGATCGAACCCGAAACCTGGCGCGCGCTCGGCACCCGGTCAAAAGGATTGCGGCTGCCGCTCCAGACGACCTGCGATTTGAACCCCACGTCGCTGGCAGGCTCGGGCCCGTCGAGCGTGAAGCCTGTCACCGACTTGACCCCGGCGAAGGCGGCCGTAAGGGCGGTATCGGGCGAGGGCAGATGTTCGAGCGCCTGGCGAGCCGTATCATAAGTGGGGCCGGCCGGGACCAGCGCGGCCAGGTTCTTGGCCGAGGCGGGATCGGGGCGGTCGATGGTGCCGGCAAACACCACCACGGCAGCATCGTGCTGTTTGAGGGCGCCGACAATCCCTGCCAACGTCGCGTGCGGCCAGGGCCAAGCGCCGAAACGCGCGATCGCGGCGGGATCAGCTTCCAGTACCCGGACGGGATGGCCGGTGGCGCGGGTGTCTTGATAGGTCCGCGGATAGGCCACCGCGAGGAAATCGAACAACGTTCCCCGCAGCCGGGTCGCGACCCCGCCAGCGTCGGTGCCAAGCAGCAACAGCGCCAGCACCAATGTGACCAGCGGAAGACCCCACACGGCAAACGGTCGATCGCGAAAAGTCATCCCATCCCCCGGCGCCCCCAAACGCCGATCAGGCGCCGATGAGATTGATTTATCGCGCTTTTTTGCAGCAAGCGGAAGAGGAAATCGCAACCGTCAGCTAGCGTTTGGCGATCACGCTGTATGCCATCGACAAAGCGAACAGCCCGCCGGCCGCCAAGACAATGCAAGGTCCGGCCGGGGCATCGAAGGTGAGCGAGGCGGCAAGTCCCAGCGGCGCCGACACCGCGCCCAAAATCGCCGCCCATAGCGCCATCGCTTCCGGCGTCTTGGCCAAAGGCCGGGCCGCGGCCGGCGGGATGATCAGCAGGGCGACAATCAAAAGGGCGCCCACCACTTTCAAGCCAAACGCCACCAGCACCGCAGTAAGGATCAGAAAGCCGGTCTGGGCGAGCGAGCTGGCGCGGCCTTCGGCAGCGGCGATCGGTCCTCCGGCTGCGCTGCGTAAAAGCGGCTTCCAGATCAAGGCGGTGGCGCCAAGGACCGCGATGCCGACCGCAGTGATAGCGATCAGGTCGCTGTTGGAAAGGGCCAGCACGTCGCCGAACAGATAGCCGAGCAGATCGGTACGCACCGTTTCCATCAGCGACAACACGATGAAACCGAGCGCCAGACCCATATGGCCGATGATCCCGACAAAGGTCCCGGCCGGAATGGTGCGATCGGCGGCGCGCGCCATGATGAGCGCTGCCGCAATCGCCAGTGCCGTCGTGCCGACCAGCGCATTGACGCCGATCAGAAGGCCGAGGGCGGCACCGAGCAGGCCCATATGCGCCACCGACTCGCCGACATAAGCCATCCGCCGCCACAAAATGAAGCAGCCGATCGGACCGCAAGCAGCCGCCAGGAGTCCGGCGCCGAGGCCGGCGCGCCACAGGAAATCGTCAATGATCATGCGAGGGGTTCGCCGCCCAGCGTATGGGCGTGGTCATGGTGATGAGGATAAAGCGCCAACTCGCCACGGGTACCGAACAAGGCGACGAACGCCGGATCGCGCGCCACGTCATGGGCCTCACCCTCGCAACAGATGTGATGGTTGAGGCAGATAACGTGATCGGCCTTGCTCATCACCACATGCAGGTCATGGCTGACCAAAAGGATGCCACAGCCGAGTTCGTCGCGCAGTTCGGCAATGAGATGATAAAGTGCCGCCTCGCCTGAGACATCGACACCGGCGAGCGGTTCGTCGAGCACCAGCAGGTCGGGTTTTCCGGCAACAGCGCGCGCTAGCAGTACGCGGGCGATTTCCCCGCCGGACAGGGCGCTGAGCTGGCGGTCGCCGGCTTCGGTAATGCCGACGCGGGCAAGCGCGGCCCGGCCGGCATTACGCTCGGCAAACAAATCGAGAAAACGGTTCGCCGTCATCGGCAGGCTCGGATCGGGCGTGAACTGCTGCGGCACGTACCCGACCTTAAGGCCTGGCCGGCGGCTGATTTCGCCTTTGACGCGCACCAGCCCAAGCAGCGCCTTCAGCAATGTCGTCTTGCCCGACCCATTGGGGCCGATCAGGGTGACGATCTCGCGCGGGTGAATTGCCAGCGAGACATCGTTCAAGATCGTCAGGCGTCCGGCCGCGAACGTCAGGTGACGGGCGGCGATCAAGGGCTCGGTCATGAGCGTTTCTTACTCCGGGCGCTTGGCCGCCGCCACCGCCACGCCGAGCAGCACCAAACTCATCGCCAGCGCGATCTGGCCGAGCCCGTCGCCGGTTTGGGCATAAAGCGCCCGGCCCGGCCCGCGCGCCACCTCGGCCCGGAGCGTGACCATGCCGCCGCCCGCAGTGGGTTTGGCCGCAATCACCCGGCCGTAAGCGTCGCTGACGCTGAGCAGGCCGTTGTTGGCGGCGCGCGCCACGGCGAAACCGTTCTCCACCCCGCGCAGGATGGCGAGCCGGGCGTGCCAGGCACCGTCCGCACCGAAATCCCAGGCCGGCACCGCGTAAATCGTCGGCTGCAACAGCGAATATTCGCGCAGCGTGGCGGGGAAATCCATGTCCTTGCAGACGGCGACGCCGGTGTAATCGCCGGTCATGAAGCTCTTGTCGCCGGGCTTGAATACGCTCTCCAGCCCGGGGATCAGATGGCGCTTGAAATAGCTCTGCGGCGCCGCACCGTTGGCAAAGTAATAAAGTGCCGCATTGTGGCGCGGCTTTTGGCGGTCGTCGAAGCCCATGACCACGGCGGCGTGGCCGACATGGGCTACTGTCTCCAGTTCCGCATTCGCCGCATCGCGCCATTCCGGCTTCAGCACGGCAGTGCGTTCGGGAAAGACGATCAGTGTCGCCTGCTGCTGTGCCAAGGACCGCCCCGTATCGGCATAGGCTTTCACGACCTTGAGGGCGCTGGTTTCGTCTTCCTTGAAGCGGAGCGCCACCAGATCGTCATTGGCGGCGAGACCGACCGCAACCATCGGGTTCGCGGGTGCGGCAGCGATGCGATAGGCGCCGTAACCGAGATTGAGCACCAAAATACCACCGGCGAGAACGGCGAACAGGCGCTGACGCGTGGCGGCCGCCATCGCCAAAGCGGCGGCGAACAAGGCCATAACGAAGGTGATCGCCCAGACGCCGAACAGCGCGGCGCCTTGGATCATCCACGGCATGCCGACTTGGGCATAAGCGGGCGAGGTCGCCGTGCCTTGGCCGCCGAGCGACAGCAGATAATCGAAGCCGGTCCAGAAGAAGGCAAAGGCGATCACCGCGGTGATCGGCGTGACGCGCAGCCTGATGAAACGGGCGGCGGTCGCCGACAGCGCGAAGGTCAAGGCGGGCAAGCCGATCGCCAGTGCCAGCAGGAGCGGGGGCATCCTTCCGGCATAAGCCGCAAGAAGGTTGGCGTCGCCGATTGCGGTGGCTGCGAAGGCGACGAGGAACGCAGCCCAGCCGTGTTCGGCCCGGAAGGCGAACCACAACGCCGGCACCGGCGCCAACAACGCTACGATCCACAAGACGCCCGGTCCCGGCGAGACCGTTCCGGCAACGCCCATCGAGAAGAACATCAAAAGGCCGCTCAATGCGGCGCACAACCAAGGTGTCAGGCGTGTCATCGGTCTTCCGCGAGTTGTGGGGTCACTGTCGTTCTATGACGGCGGGCATTATGCCATTACACGTCGCCGTCGATCCAGTAACCGGCTCGAATCTCCGACTATTTTCGCCGAAATTACTTGTTCAGCCGGATCGCCACTTGCGCCAACAGAACCCGCGCGCCCTTCTTTCCCAGAACGCGATCGGTCACACTCTGCAAGCGGTCGGCAATCGCCGCCACATCGGGCGGGCGCCAGGAGCGCACACTGGTGGCGGCGTAAGCCGTCAAACTGCGAACGTACCCGTCTCTGAGTTGCGGCATGTCGCGTTCGATCTTGTCGCGCAGATCCGCATCCGGCACATCGAGGCCGATGCCGATCATCAAAAGTCCGAGCGGATGGCTGCCATCGACGACGGTGGCATAAAGCGGGTCCACCATCAGATAGCTTTCGGACTGCGTGATTCTGTGGACCGCGTCCTTTTTATCTTTTTTGTTCTTGTCGGCCGCGGCGGCGCCATCCGCCGCAAAGGCGGCAGGCCCGGGAACGGCCAAAGCCGCTGCCAACAGAACCGGTAGAAGAAGAAGCTTGCGCATTGTTCTAGGCAATAAACCAACATGGTAAAGCGCGCGTGAACGGGACGAAGGCCGGGAAAACGTCCGTAGCGACAAGACGGTTGATTGGTCCCGCTTGACAGCACGATGGGCCGCTTCCTACATACGCGCCCCATCCCGACCGGTAACTGGCCGGGAACCCATGGCTAGGGGCTGTAGCTCAGTTGGGAGAGCGCCTCGTTCGCAATGAGGAGGCCAGCGGTTCGATTCCGCTCAGCTCCACCATTTTCCCTAATAAGGTCAATGGGTTGACGGCCTGCCTGTAGGGGTTGTTCTGCCCCCTTGCGAAGGGCGGTCTACGGTGCAGACGACACAATAATACCCGAGCAAGTCAGGAGCAGGCCGGTAGGTGGTGTTGGCCGGCTTGTCAGCCGTCTGGAGAAGCACCGGGCGCCTGTCGCAGGCTGGCTGGCCTGCGCCGCATGGGTCTTCGCCAGATTAGGCGGCTGGACCGGCCGCGCCATCAAACACGGCTAGCACCTGCACTACGCGTGAATCCAGCAGGGCTTTGCCGAAGGGTACTTGCTTCTCCATCATCTACTGACTGCACCGTGTCATCGCCGACACCGAAGGTATGACGGCGCACCTGGTGAGAAGCGCTCCCGTCAGAATAACGGTCGCGCAAGCGTGCGCGCTTCACGTGCAGCTCTTGCTGTTTCCCCCGCAAGCACTCCGTCCGCGTACCGACTAAGACATGATCGTGTTGTTCCGCCGTATACGGACAATACCGATGCTATTTCCCGGTGCACGCAATACGGACACACGCATCCACGTCGGCTAAAGCGGATGAGCTAGCCGGTTGCGCAAAAATACATTCACCCCGATGGCATGAGACGAACGACCATGGCGCGTTCCGCCAAAAAAAATAGTGGTAGCCAAAATACCCTTCCCTCTGATCTTCTCAGCGCATGCCAATCGTCTCATAGCGGCGTGGTGGAACGCGATGCAACGCGGACCTCCCATTAGCACTACGCGGCCAACTTACGGCAACGGCTCGGCGGGGAGAGTATGAGGAACGCACTACCGCTCGGCGCCGTTCGACAACAGTCCGGTACGTTCGATGATGCACCGGGCCGCCGTGGAGCGTTTTTTTTAACCCCGCGAATGGTAACGCTCACATTTACCAGCGAGCAGAGCGCGGCCGATCGCGTACGGAAGCAATAAGCGAACCGAATGGAAGTCGACAGGGTACGGACTATCGCGTCCGCGAATCCGGCTGCGCTTGTATCGATTCGTTTTGAGAAACCCAAAACAGGAGGAAAGCCCACCGAAAGTGCTTGATTAAGCCAGGGAGATAATCGCGGCCCATTCTGGATACGCGAACGACAAAAATGTAGGGGAGTATTGTAAGTATGACTTCGAACTCACGCATGCATCGCCAAGGACTATTGGCGGGTACGTGCCTCATCGCCGCCGCCACCGCACTGGTTTGCGGACCGGCTTTGGCGCAGGAACAACAAGTAGAAACAGTGACAGTGACCGGTTCGCGCATCATCATGAACGGCAACGACGCTCCGACGCCGGTGACCGTGATGTCGGTCACCGATCTGCAGTTGAATACGCCGTCGACGGTTCCGGACGCGCTACAAAAGCTGCCGGTATTCTTAGGTTCGCGCAGCCCGCGCACGACCGGTGGTGCCAACAACAACACCGCCGCGACCGTGCTCAGCCTGCGTAACTTCGGTAGCACGCGTACGCTGATTCTGTTCGACGGCAACCGCGTTGCGCCCACCAGCGCCACCGGCGAAACCGACGTCAACACCCTGCCGCAAGATCTGATGGAACGCGTCGACGTGGTGACCGGCGGCGCCTCTGCCGTCTACGGCACCGATGCCGTCACCGGCGTGGTCAACTTCGTGCTCGATAAGAAGTTCGACGGCTTTAAGGCGAACGTCCAAGGCGGCGTTTCGCAGTATGACGACGATGCCTCCTGGAAGGTGAGCTTGGTCGGCGGTACCGACCTCTTCGGCGGCCGCGGCCACATCGAGGCCAGCTTCAATCACTACAATTCGGACGGCATCTCGACCATGATGACCCGCCCGAATGGCCCCTTGATGTACACTATGCCGGGCAACGGCAAAGCGACCAATCCCTATCGTCTGGTGGCGAATACGCGGTTGCCGAACTACACGCCGGGCGGCTACATCAATCCGCTGATGCCCGACAACAAGACTCCGAGTGTGCTGGCCAATCAGTTCTTCTGCTCCAACGGCGTGCTCTGCCCGTTCGCGCACGGCGCGGCGACCGGTACCGCCAATGACGAAATCGGCGGCGACGGCGGCTACGGCGGCGAAGCGCTAGACGGCGCTAATGCCAATCCGTGGCTGGTGGCAAGCCTGAAAACCACGCAGGCCTTCACCCGCTTCGATTATGATCTGACCAGCAGCATTCATACCTACGCCGAACTCTCCATGACGCGGGCCGCGAACTACAACGTCACGTTCCCGGACAATTACGTCATGAACTACACGGCCGATAACGCCTATCTGCCGGCGGCCGCGAAGACGGCGTTGGCCAACGCGAACCAGGCCAGCTTTGTCATGGGCCGGTCGATTCAGAACCAGGTCGGCGGCATATCTGCCGGCTACACCGAGGGTCTGTCCTTCACCATGGGCGCCGAGGGCACGCTGTTCGACGACTTCAAGTGGGACTTCCACTACACCCACGCCAAGAACACCCTCAACGAACGTTCGCCTTACAACATCGATTACCAGAAGCTGTATGCTGCCACCGACGCCGTTGTTGGTCCCAACGGGTCTGCAGTTTGCCGGGTTTCGTTGGGTGCTTACGCCTCGCAGTATCCGGGGTGCATCCCACTCGATGCGTTCGGTCCCACGGCCACCTCCAACACCGCTTTCCGCTACGTGACAGAAGACACGTCCTGGAAAGCGCGGAACAAGATGGACGACATCGGTGCCAACATCAGCGGCACTGTGGCCAATCTGTGGGCCGGCCCGCTGAAGGCGGCTCTGAGTGCGGAATGGCACCGCCAGTCGCTGGAAGACATCAGCAACTACAATCCGGTACAAACGGTCGACTGCACGACGTTGAATTCGCTGATCTGCGATCCGACCAAAGCGCGGTTCAACAACGTCCTCGCTCCGCTTCATGAAGTGTCGCAAGACATCTCGGAAGCGGCCATCGAAGTTGATGCCCCGCTTATCAAGGACATTCCGTTCGCCCAGGAAGTCGACTTCAACGGCGCCTTCCGGTATGCGCGCTACAGCGTCAGCGGCCAGGCCCTCACCTGGAAGCTCGGTTTGGTCTGGAACGTGACCGACGAACTGTTGTTCCGCGGCGCACAATCCCGCGACATCCGGGCGCCCACGCTCAACGACATGTTCGCGCCGGTTGCCGCCAACGTCGCGGGCTTCACCGATTATCTGACGACCGCGACCGGAAACGTGATGAACCAGAGAATGGGCAACAAGAACCTGGTTCCGGAAGTGGCGCAGACGCTGACGGGCGGTTTCGTCTATCGTCCGAGCTGGCTGTCGGGCTTCAGCGTGTCGGCGGACTGGTATGAAATCATCATCCGCAACGCCATCACCTCGGTCAACGGTGGCACCGCCTCGGCACAGAGCCAGTGTCTTGCGACGGCTCCTGCCTACAACTCGCCGTTCTGCGCCATGGTGATCCGACCGCATGGCTGGAACGATACGAGCACCGACAACTACCCGTCGATCGTGATCTACCGGTCGATGAACGTCTCAAAGACCTCGACCCATGGCGTCGACATGGAGTTCAACTACGCTACCGATCTGAACGATCTCTCCAGCAGCTTGGTTGGCACGCTAACCTCGCGGTTGTTGATCTCCTATCAGCCGTCCATTTTGTCACAGTCGATCCCGGGTGCGGTCATCACCAACGCGGCCGGAACGGCGGGCAATGTGGGCGCTGGCGGTGGCGCCAAACGCGTGACCTTCATCGCCGCCTACTCGCTGGATCCGATCGCGGTGAACCTGATGGAACGTTGGCACAGTGCGGAGCGGCAGAACGCCGACCCGACGCTGTACTTTGCGTCCCCGAACGTTCCGTCGATCGCCTATACCGACGTGAACGTGAGCTACAAGTTCAAGCTGCGGGACAAGGACGAGGACAAGAATACCGAGTTGTTCCTGTCGGTTGAAAACATGTTCAACCAGCAGCCGCACCTCTGGATCTCGACGGCCAACAGCGCGTCTCAGGGCTATGCCTATCCGGCCCCGAGCGACGAAGATGTCATCGGCCGCTACTTCACGATGGGTATCCGTTACAAGATGTAACGGATCCATCTGATCTTTGTGTCTTCAGGGGGTGTCCGCATCGCGCGGGCGCCCCTTTCTTATGACGGGATTGGGGGCGCAGCAAAAAGGCAGGACCACCGCTATCAGCCCGCCTGAACCCACAACTTCTTCAGCGAAGCCGGACGTTTTATATTCGGCGCAGCTATGCTGGGCAAATCTCCTCTTTACCCAGTGTTTGCACCCCGGCTTGCGGGAGGGGGGTGAAACGGGATAGGTCCTCAGCCGTCCATGGGAGCCGTGCAAACGCGATGTACACCGCCGTTAACCCCGTCATCTGGCTAATCCTTACCCTGCTCGACATCTATTCCTGGATTGTCTTGGCCGCCGTGGTCATGAGCTGGCTCTTGGCCTTTAACGTTGTGAACTATCACAACAATATCGTGCGCAGCGTGGTCCGTTTCCTCGACATCTTAACCGAGCCGGTGTTCCGCCAAGTGCGCCGCATCCTGCCGTCGATCGGCGGGCTCGATCTGTCGCCGATCGTGGTGTTCATCGCCATCATCTTCCTGCAGAAGCTGGTGGTCTGGCTCTATGTCCGTTTCCCGTTCTGACGCCGTGGCGGACCGCTTTCGCATCGCCGCCGGGCTGGTCAGCTTTCATGTCCGCCTGACCCCCAAAGGCGGGCACGATGCGGTGGAAGGCTGGGAAGCCGCCTCCGACGGTTCGGAGCATCTAAAAGCCCGCGTCCGCGCCGTACCGGAAGACGGCAAGGCCAACGCCGCCCTGATCGAACTCCTGGCCAAGGCCTTGGCGGTGTCCAAATCGAACGTGCGTATTGCCTCGGGCGCCACAGCGCGCTTGAAAAGAGTGGAAATCGCGGGCGATTCCGCCGCTCTGGCCGCCCGGCTCGAAGGATTTACGAAATGACTGCGTCTATCATCGACGGCAAGGCGCACGCCGCCCAACTGAAGACTCGCTTGATCGCGGAAACCGCTCGCCTCAAGGCCGAACACGGTCTGGTGCCGGGTCTCGCCACCGTCCTGGTCGGCAACGATCCCGCTTCGGAAGTCTATGTCCGCAACAAGAACAAGACGGCCGCAGCCCTCGGCTTCAACTCGGTGCATCACCATCTGGAAGCGACGGTGAGCGAGGCCGAGGTCCTGGCGCTGGTGAAAACCCTCAATGCCGATCTGGCCGTGCACGGCATTTTGGTGCAGATGCCGCTGCCGAAGCAGATCCGCGAACAAGCGGTACTTGATACGCTCGATCCGGCCAAAGACGTTGATGCCCTGACGCCCACCAATGCCGGACTTTTGCTGTCGGGCCGCGCCAAACTGGTGTCGTGCACCCCGGCTGGGATGATGATCCTGCTGCAAGCGACCCTCGGCGCGGTGGTCGGGTTAGAGGCGCTGGTGATCGGCCGCTCGCTCTTGTTCGGCAAGCCGGCGGCGCAGCTCCTTCTGGCCGCTAATGCCACTGTCACCATGGCACATTCCAAAACCCGCGATCTGCCGGAGGTCTGCCGCCGCGCCGACATCCTGGTGGCGGCGATCGGCAAGCCCGAATTCGTCCGCGGCGACTGGGTCAAACCGGGTGCTACCGTGATCGACGTCGGCATCAACCGGGTGGATGCGGGCGACGGCAAGACCAAACTGGTCGGCGATGTCGCTTATGCCGAGGCAGCGGAGCGTGCCGCCCATATCACACCAGTGCCGGGCGGGGTCGGGGCGATGACCATCATTTGCCTGATGCGCAATACCTTGATTGCCGCTACCACCCAAGCGGGTATTCCTGTCCCTGTCTTATGACGATACAATGCTGCGTCTCAGTTGCACGTGCAGACCAAGACCGCGGGTTAACCGCCTGCGCAAAATACGCGTGTATTCGGCTGATTGTGACACCGCAGGACACAAATTTGCCAGTTTGTCGCACTAAAGCCCCGCGCGGCCGATCCCGAGAATGGGTGGGAAGACGGTCGGTTTTGTCGGCTAAGCTGTGCGGATCATTACGTATTGCACTTTTGGTCGCACCTTAGGCTGATAGGGGCATGGAAGACATGTCGCAGACGGCTGAAGACCCGGCAGGCGAACGAAAGTTCGCGACGCCGCGGGCGTTGCCCCTTGCGTCGGCTTCCGTCCTGCGTGGCCGTGTCAGGCTGAGAACGCTAACCAATCTTAGGTGGATGGCGGCCGGCGGCCAGACCGTCGCCCTGTTTCTGGTCTATTTCGGCTTCAAATATCCCTTACCGATTGTCCAGTGCCTGGCCTGCGTGTTGTTCAGCGCCGGCCTCAACTTGGCGCTCGCCTTCCGCTATCCGGTCAGCCAGCGCCTGACCAATCGCGAAGCCACCGTCTACCTCGCCATCGACGTGTTGCAGCTCGCGGCGCTTTTGTACCTCACCGGCGGCATTCAGAACCCTTTTGCCCTGATGTTCATCGCGCCCGTCGTGATCGCGGCTTCGACCCTGAATCTCGGCAACACCATGATCCTCGGCGCCATTGCACTCGCCGCGACGACGATCATTTCGGTGGTGCACGAGCCGCTGCCCTGGGTCGGTCCTCCGAGTGTAGTGCTGCCGCCGCTGTACCAAGCCGGCGTGTGGGCTTCGCTGGTGCTCGGGATCGGTTTCACCTCCGTCTATGCTTGGCGCATCGCGTCGGAAGGCGCCCGCATGTCGGCGGGGCTGGCCGCAACCCAGCTCGCTCTGTCGCGCGAGCAGCGCCTGTCGACTATCGGTGCTTTGGCGACCGCCGCCGCCCATGAGTTGGGCACGCCGCTCGGCACCATTGCGGTCGTCTCGCACGAGTTGGAGCGGGCTCTGCCGCCGGGCTCGCCCGAAGCCCAGGACGCACGGCTCTTGCGCAGCCAAGCCGAGCGCTGCCGCATGATTTTGATGAAGCTCGCCCGCCCCGACGAACCAATGCTGGGTGGCACGGCGCGGCTGCCGATTTGTGCCCTGCTCGACGACATCGCCGACGAATTTCGCGATGAAGAACTCGAGATCGTCATCTCCGCGGCGCCATCGGACCGCGACATTGCGCAGCCGCAAGTCTGGCGCGCGCCTGAGCTGCTGCATGGTCTCGGCAACATTATCGAAAACGCCGCCGACTTCGCACGCGCGCGGGTGCGGATCGAAGCCTCGTGGTCGCCAACCGTCTTGAAGGTCACGGTCGATGACGACGGTCCCGGCTTTGCGCCGGACATTTTCGAGAAGATTGGCGAACCTTACATTACTTCGCGTCCCGGCGATCACGCCGTAGGCGAAACTGAAATCGGCCCACCAACTGCCAAGATCGGCAAACATGAGGGCATGGGTTTGGGCTTCTTCATTGCCAAGACCCTGCTCGAGCAAACCGGTGGTTCCGTGAAAGCCCTTAACCCGCCCGGTGGCGGGGCGCGCGTGAGCGTGTCCTGGCCACGGGGTCAGATCGACGGCGAGACTGCGCCGGAACGGGGCGAAGAGGATTGACCAGTCGTGCAACCAGGCCTATGTGCGAACGTGCGTAAGGAAGAAGAAGAATGATGGAAGACAAAACACTTTTGATTGTCGAAGACGATCGCCCCTTGCGCGAACGTCTGGCCCGGGCGATGGAAACCCGCGGCTTCGTTGTGACTATTGCCGAAGGCGTCGCCGATGGTAAGGCCCGTGCTAAGGAAGCCCCGCCGGCTTATGCGGTGGTCGATCTCAAGCTCGAAGACGGTAACGGCATCGACGTCGTGGAAACCCTCCACGTCGTGCGTCCCGACAGCCGGGTTGTGGTACTGACGGGTTTCGGCAACATCGCCACGGCGGTCGCTGCCGTGAAATACGGTGCCATCGACTATCTGCCCAAGCCTGCCGACGCCGATGATATTTCCAACGCACTGCTCGCCGCCCCCGGCTCCAAGCCGAAGCCGCCGGAAAATCCGATGTCGGCCGATCGCGTGCGCTGGGAACACATTCAGCGCGTCTACGAACTCTGCGGTCACAACGTCTCCGAGACTGCTCGCCGCCTCAACATGCACCGCCGCACCCTGCAGCGGATTCTGGCGAAGCGCAGTCCGCGCTAAGTTCTTCTTTCTTACCGTTCCAGCAGCCCGCCGCATAAGACCTCCGGCGGGCGCCGGAACTGTCCCCAAAATCAATTCGAATTGGCCGCCTCGATAATCTGCGACAGGCGTTCCGCTGCTACGCGCGCGAAGCTTAAAGTCACCGCCTTGCGCCGCGAGGGATGCAGCACGGTGCGCGGGCTGGGGCGCACGATCGCGCCGCCAAAACGGTCGGCGACGATCAGGCCGGTCTCGGGCGGCACGTATTCATCGGGAAAATCGGGCGGGATGGCGAAATAGAACATCTCGCAGAAGTCGAGATATTCCGGCCATTTCTGATCGCCCTTGAGGTCCGCCAGCGCGACCTTGATTTCGACACCGACCATGGTGCCGTCGGGCCCGAGCGCCGCTACATCCAGCCGCCGTCCATTGGTGAGCGTGAATTCGAGAATAGGCGAATAGCCTTCCTGAATCAGCAGCCGCGAAACTCCGCGCGCAACCCCCCCCGCATTCTCGCTCGAACTGCCGTTTTCCATGAAGGCATTAGAACGGAGGGAGAACACGAGGTCAACGGCGATCCCGCACCGATCGGGCGCCGCACCCGCCGTGAACGATAAAAACTAATCCTTCTCGCCCAGCACGCCCTTGGTGGAGGCGACGTCGCCGTCCAACCGTTCGTCGGGCGTAATCGCTTGGCGCAGCGCTCGCGCCAAGCCTTTGAAGCAGGTTTCCACGATGTGGTGATTGTTCTCGCCATACATATTTTCGACGTGCAAACAGAGACCTGCGTTCATCGCGAAGGCCTGGAACCATTCCTTGAACAGCTCAGTGTCGTACTCGCCGATCTTGGGCTGGGTAAATTTCACCCGCCACACCAGATACGGCCGCCCCGCCACATCAACGGCGACGCGCGAAAAGGCTTCGTCCATCGGAATGCCGGCGGAGCCGAAACGCGTGATGCCGGCCAAATCGCCGAGCGCCTTTTTCACCGCTTGGCCGATGACGATGGCGGTGTCCTCGGTGGTGTGGTGATAGTCGACATGCAGATCGCCCTGCGCCCGCACTTTCAGATCGATCATCGCATGGCGGCCGAAGCTCTCCAGCATGTGGTCGAGAAAACCGATGCCGGTGTCGATATCGCACTCGCCTGCCCCGTCGAGGTCGAGGGAGACGGCGATTTCGGTTTCGCGAGTTTTGCGTTCGACGGTGGCTGTGCGCATGGGAGACTCCGAAATCGTTGCAGCGTTCATAGCAGCGCCGGCGCTAATAAAAAACCTAAACCGCCAGTTCGAACAGCTCGGTGACCGGTTTGTGGCCGGCGGTGCCCAGCACCTTGAGGGCGCTGGTGGCCGCGTTGGCGACCATCACCAGACGGCTGTTGGCATTGGCGATCGGGGCGGTGAACCAGGACATGTCCTCAGGGTCCCCGGGAAGGCTCATGGCTTGGGCCAGCCGTCCGGCGCTATCGATCGGCCGCGCCTTCCAGCCCAGCTCGGTGTCGTTCAGAGGCGAGGTGAATTCGTTGGCGGCGCAGACCCGGCCGCCCGCCAATTCGCGCACCGCATAGGCATCCTCGGTCCGCTCGATCACGCAGGCTTCGCTGGGGTGGGTGCCGGTGAGGGTGAAGATCGCCGGCACCGCCAGCGGGGTCATGCTGAGCATGGCGCGGGCGCTCGCGTAGTCGCACGCAGTCTCGAAGACCCGGCGTAGGAGATGGACTGGCGGCAAGGCGAGGCGAGCGCCGGTTTTGAAGCGGCCCGCAACCCAGGCGCCGAAGAACCCGCCGGCATGTTTGCGGCGCGGGGCCTGATTGATGGAGGCGGCAAAGCGGCCGGGCGCCATCGCCTGCAGCACCCCGGCAAAACCCGGCCAAGTGACGTTGAAATAGTCGCCGACGCGGCCCTGGTAATGCGCCACCACCGGAAATTCGCCGAGCCGCGGGAACGGCCAATCGAGCACACGGCGCAAGACCGGCCCCGACGGGCTGGTCCAGGCACCGCTGGTGCAGCCCCACTCCAGGCAGGTGTTGAGCGCATACGCACCGGGCCGGTGAATGGCGTCGGCAATCAGGGTGATCTCTTCCAAATAGGGGTTGCCGGCCTTCTGCAGCCAGCGCTTGGAGAAGTGATCGGTCGTGCCCGCCAGCACCCGGCCGGGGCCGTGGCCGACCAGCGCCATCACCCCGTCCAGCAGGATGTTGGCTTGCCGCCGGAAAAGAAACAACAGTTCCAAAGGGGTATGGCCGCGAAGGTCGACCAGAGGTATTTTCGCCAAAGGCCTTTCAGTTGGCTGCATATTCGCGAATCCTAGCCTATATAGGCACCATCATGTCCGATCAGAAATGGCGTTCAACCACCATCCTCAGCGTCCGTAAGGGCGGCACCGTTCTTGTCGCCGGCGACGGCCAGGTTACCCTGGGCGCGACGGTGATGAAATCCAATGCCAAAAAAGTCCGCCGCCTCGGCAAAGGCGACGTGATTACCGGCTTTGCCGGAGCCACTGCCGACGCTTTTGCTTTGTTCGAGCGGCTGGAATCCAAGCTGGAGCAGCATCCTGGCAATCTGGCGCGGGCATGTGTCGAGCTTGCCAAAGACTGGCGCACCGACCGCTACCTGCGGCGGCTCGAAGCGATGATGGCGGTCGCCGACGCCAAGACCAGCCTGATCCTGTCCGGCACCGGCGACGTGGTCGAACCGGAAGACGGCCTCATCGGCATCGGTTCGGGCGGGCCTTACGCACTCGCCGCCGCCCGCGCCTTGATGGATTTGGAACTGTCGGCTGAAGAGATCGCCAGGAAAGCGATGAAGATTGCCGCCGGCATCTGCATCTACACCAACGAGAACGTGGTGATCGAGACGTTGACCTCCGGTTGAGGGCTTTTGCGGCCGGATGTACCATCGCGCCGGTGAAAGGTGTCCCATGAACGTGCGGATCAGCGACCCGAAAATCGACGAACTGGCTGCGGAACTGGCGAAACGGACCGGCGAAGACCCGACCGCGGCCGTCGTTCGTGCGCTGGAGGAAAAACTGCAGCGCCAGCCGCAAAAGGCTTCGTCTAGCGAAGACGCTAAAGTCGCCGAGCTTCTGGCAATCGCGGCGCGGGCAACCGGATTGCAGGGCGAAAACAAAACTAGCCGCGAGCTGATCAACGAACTCTACGACGAAAATGGACTGCCGGTCTGATGGTCATCGATGCCTCGGCGCTGCTCGCTATTCTCAAGCTCGAACCGGAGCGCGAGCAGTTTGCCCGAGCAATTCTCCAAGCGTCCACACGGCTCATGTCGCCGGTCAATTGGCTCGAAGCGGCGATCCGGGCGGAGCTGGCGCGTTCGGAAGATATGAGGGCACTTGACGATTTCGTCACGGCTGCGGGTATTGTCTTTGTTCCCGTTGATCAATTTCAGATGCGCACCGCCCATCTCGCGTGGCGCGATTTCGGCAAGGGACGCCATCTCGCAGCGCTCAATCTTGGCGACTGCTTTGCTTATGCTCTCGCCAAGGCCTCGGGCGAGCAGTTGCTTTACAAAGGCAACGATTTCACCCAGACCGACATCGTTTCGGCGCTGGCATAGACTCTCGCCCACCTCATCCCCATATATTGCCCCATGACCGCTGCCTTCACCCCCCGCGAAATCGTCTCCGAACTCGATCGTTTCATCGTTGGCCAGCATGACGCCAAGCGCGCCGTCGCCATTGCGCTCAGGAACCGTTGGCGCCGCCAGCAGCTTCCGCTCGCGTTGCGTGAGGAAGTGCTGCCGAAAAACATCTTGATGATCGGCCCGACCGGTGTCGGCAAAACCGAAATCGCGCGGCGGCTGGCGCGCCTGGCGCAAGCGCCATTCCTGAAAGTCGAAGCGACCAAATTCACCGAGGTAGGTTATGTCGGACGCGATGTCGAACAGATTGTCCGCGATCTCTTGGAAATTGCCATCGCCCAGGTGCGCGAAAGAAAGCGCCGCGATGTCGAGGCACTGGCCGAAGACCGCGCCGAAGATCGCTTGCTCGATGCCTTGGCCGGACCGTCGGCCTCTTTGCGCGAAACCAAGCGCCGCCCCTTGCGCGCCGGGGACCTCGAAGAAACCGAAATCGAGATCGAGATGAAAGACGCGGGCGGCATGCCCCAGTTCGAAATCCCGGGCATGCCCAACGCCAACATCTCGATGGTGGGTCTCGGCGACATCTTCGGCAAGGCCTTTGGCGGCCGCTCCAAACCGCGCCGTATCAAGGTGAAAGACGCCCGTCCGCTGCTGCAGGCCGAAGAAGCCGACAAGCTCTTGGATCAGGATGCCGTCACCCGTGAGGCGATCGAAGTCACCGAGCAGAACGGCATCGTTTTTCTCGACGAGCTCGACAAAATCTGCGCCCGTTCGGAATTCCGCGGCGGCGGCGATGTCAGCCGCGAGGGCGTGCAGCGCGATCTTCTTCCGCTGATTGAAGGCACCACGGTTGCCACCAAGCACGGCCAGGTGAAGACCGATCACATCCTCTTCATCGCCTCGGGCGCGTTCCACACCGCCAAGCCGTCGGACCTGCTGCCCGAACTGCAAGGCCGTTTGCCGATCCGCGTCGAACTGAAGGCGCTGACGCGCGACGACATGCAGCGCATCCTGACCGAGCCGGAAGCCAGCTTGATCAAACAGTATGTGGCGCTGCTGAATACCGAAGGCGTCAGTCTCGACTTCACCGAAGACGGCATCGCCGCGATCGCCGATATCGCCACCTCGGTCAATGCCAGCGTCGAGAACATCGGCGCCCGGCGGCTGCAAACGGTGATGGAGCGCGTGCTCGACGAGATCAGCTTCGTCGCGTCCGAAAAGCCCGGCGAAAAGCTCACCATCGACGCCGCTTATGTCAAAGCGCGGGTGGAAGATCTCGCCAAGGACCAGGATTTGTCCCGGTTCATTCTCTAGAAATTTGCTGGGTTTTATTTTCCAGATCCCAGTTGGGGAAACTGCGCTCCAAGGCCGCAGTCGCCGTCAGCTTGGGTAAAGCATATGCCAAAATGTGCATATGTTGTTGACCCCTGCCCCAAGACCTGCAAGGAGTCGCCCCAAACGGAGCGCCTGCGGGCGCGTTGAGAAGGGCTTTGCATATGGCGCGGTCAGACTATCTGTTTACCAGCGAAAGCGTTTCGGAGGGTCACCCCGATAAGGTGTGCGACCGGATTTCGGACGAGATCGTTGATCTGTTCTTCCGGGAAGGCCCCAAGCACGGCTATTCGCCGTGGGACCTGCGGGTTGCGGCGGAAACGCTGGCCACCACCAACCGCGTCGTGATCGCCGGCGAAACCCGCGGTCCCAAGGAAATCACCCACGATTTGGTTGAGGCGGTTGCCCGTAAGGCGATTAAAGACATCGGCTACGAGCAGGACGGCTTCCACCATGCCAACGCCAAGGTCGAGGTGCTGCTGCATTCGCAGTCGCCCGACATCGCCCAGGGCGTCGACGCTGCGGGCAACAAGGACGAAGGCGCCGGCGACCAGGGCATCATGTTCGGTTACGCCGTGAACGAGACCCCGGAACTGATG
>JAATGK010000424.1 GCA_015654715.1 Alphaproteobacteria bacterium | reverse complement strand
GCAGATCGCGACCCGCGCTCATGCCCATGGCCTGAAGGCCTATATCGCCACCATCCTGCCCTATATGGGTGCCGCCAATTACCATCCCGATGCCGCCAACGAGGCCGACCGCAGCGCTGTCAACGCCTGGATTCGTGCGCAGAAGCTGTTCGACGGCGTGATCGATTTCGACGCTGCGCTGCAAGACCCAGCGCGTCCCGACCACCTCAATCCCGCTTATGATTCGGGTGATTCCCTGCATCCCTCCGCGGCCGGCTATCGCGTGATGGGCGCGCTTGCCGCCAAAGTGCTGACGGCGCCGAAAGCAAAAGGGAAGAAGGCGAAATGAAACCAGCCCTGATCGCTGCGGCGCTGCTGCTCTCCGGATCCGCCATGGCCGGACCCAAACTCGCCATCACCTTCGACGATCTGCCGGCGCATGGGGTTTTGCCGGCCGGCATCACGCGGGTTGAGGTCGCCAAAGCGGCGATTGCGGCGATCAAGGCGGCCGGTCTGCCGCCGGTGCCCGGCATGGTCAATGGCAGCTTGATCGCGGCCGAGCCGGCCTCCGAACCGGTGCTCAAACTGTGGCGCGACGCCGGTTTCCCGCTCGGCAATCATACCTTCAGCCATCCCAATCTGGCGTCGATGACCGCGGAAGCGTTCGAAGCTGATGCCGCCCGCAACGAGCCGATCCTTGCAGCGCATGGCGGCGATGGACACTGGTTCCGCTATCCCTTCCTGTCGGAGGGCGAAATACCCGCCAAGCGGGCCGAATTTCGCACCTGGCTGGCGGGTCACGGTTATCGCATCGCACCCGCCAATGTGATCGTCGGCGATTGGAATTATCCCGAGCCTTACGCGCGCTGCCTGGCCAAACACGACACTGCCGCCGTTGCCCATCTGGAAGAGATGTATCTGACCGTGGCCGGACAAGCGGTCGATTACGCGCGCGCCGCCTCCAAAGCGCTGAACGGCCGTGACGTGCCTTATGTGCTGCTGCTCCACATTGGCGCCTTCCAGGTTCATATGCTGCCGCAGTTGATCGGGCTTTACCGGCACAAGGGCATCGAGCTTGTCAGCCTCGATGAGGCCGAAGCCGATCCCTATTATAAGGCGTTCACCGATCCGAGCCTGCCGGCGCCGCCGCAGGATTTTGCCACCGCGCTCAAGCTGAAAAATCTGCCCGACCCGCGCGGTCCAGCCGACCAGACCGGCGAACTCGCACAAGTCTGCCAATAATCAGCGCAAAGCGTCTTTCAAACAGCGCCGGAAGGTGGCCGCGTCGACCGCCTTGATGACGCGCGCATTGGCCTCTTTGGCTTTGCCGAGGGCGGGGTCGGCGACTTCCTGTTTGGGGACACGCGGCGACGAGACGCTGGAATAAGCCCGCGTCAGCGTCGAAGCGATTTCGATTTGCACCAGGCAATCGGCGCTTTCCGTCACGATGCCGGGAACCAGGGCGCAGGCCGATGTCAGTGCGTCGGGATGCACGGTGCCGCCGTGGCCGTAATGATCGCGGCTGAACGCTGCCGAGGTGGCGTTGACGGTGGTGAAAAAGTCCGACTTTGCCGTGCGCATCGCCGCCACTTCGGCAAGGTCGGCTTCGCCCATCATGCTGGCGGCGAGCGACAGCGTCCAGGTCACCAGCGAGATGTCGAAACCGGCAGCGAACACGATCGCGGCCGCTTCGGGATCGACATAAAAATTGTATTCCGCGGCGGGGGTCACGTTGCCGACGCCGTTGTCGGTCCCGCCCATGATCCAAAGGTGTTTGAGGGCGCCTGCGATGCGCGGCTCCATGGCCACGGCCACCGCGATGTTGGTCAGCGGCGCCTGAGCGATCAGGGTGATCTCGCCGGGATTTGCCATGATGAGTTCGATCATCGCATCGACCGCGTGCCGCGGTTCCGGGCGCTGGCGGGTGCGCGGGAAACGGGCATCGCTCATGCCGTCGGGACCGAAGACATAAGCGGCATTGACGTGCTCGCGCAGGAGCGGCTTGGGGCAACCGGGATAGACCGGCACTTGACCGCCGAGGCCCGCGACTTCCAGCGTCTTCAATGCATTTTCGATCTGCTGTTCGAAGCCGATGTTGCCGTTGCAGATCGTCACCGCTTCGATTTTGGTGTCGGGTTGGGCCGCCGCTACCAGAAGGGAAAAGCAATCGTCACCTGCCGTGTCGGTGTCAATGAGTAGCCGCATCGCCTTGCCTCGTGTCGCCGCACGCAAAGTGGCGCACAGGGCCGCTCAAGACAACTGCGGCATGATGCGATGCGCAGAGAGCCTACTCGTTCAATTTTGTGTCGATGGATTCCAGAATAGCGCGCAGAGCGGGACGGATAAGGCGTTCCATCAGAAGACCCGTACGGCAGAAGCTTCGATGCGCGGCCGCAATAAAGGATCGAGGCTGTCGCGTGTTGTCAGGTCGACCCGCACGCCGAGGCGGCTTTCCAGATGCTGCTTGATCCCGACAAGTTCGATCAGCGAGAATTTGCCGCCCTGGTCATAATCGACGAACAGGTCGAGATCGCTGTCAGGTCCGGCGGTGCCGCGTACGGTCGAGCCGAACACATAAAGCGCCGTTGCGCCAAGCGCCTTAATGACGCCGGTCTCTGCTTTAAGGGCGGTGATGATGTCGGATCTGACCATGACCCATTCTCGCATAATCCGGGCAGTGCGCTAATTCGGCTTGTACTTGCCGGCCAGTTTCATAACATAGCCGATGACCTGGGCGACCGCCTTGTAGTGCTCGACCGGAATCGCCTCGTCGACTTCGACGGTGGCGTACAGGGCGCGGGCGAGCGGCGGATTTTCCACCACCGGCACGTTGTGTTCCTTGGCTTTGTCGCGGATGCGCAGGGCCAGTGCATCGACGCCTTTGGCGACGCAAATCGGCGCCTGGGTTTTGCCGGATTCGTATTTGAGCGCGATGGCGTAATGGGTCGGGTTGGTGATGACCACGGTCGCTTTGGGCACTTCCGCGATCATCCGCTTTTTGGCGCGTTCCATCCGGATCTGGCGGATGCGGCCCTTGACGATCGGATCGCCCTCCATCTGACGGAATTCTTCTTTAACCTCTTGCTTCGTCATCTTGTTGCGCTTGATGAACTGGAAGCGCTGGAACATGTAATCGGCGCCCGCGATCACCGTCATCGCGGCGAGGGTTGCGAACATCACTTTGAACCACAGATGGTTCATCTCGGCGGCGATGGCGACGGGCGTCTGGGTCAGCATGCCTTCAAGTACGCCGCGTTCGGGCCAGAGCTGGGTCCAGATGGCGAGCCCGATGACGCCGATCTTGATCAGGCCCTTAAGGAGGTTCATCACGCCTTCGAAGCCGAACATCCGCTTGAGGCCGGACAGCGGCGACAGTTTGGAGAGATTGGGCTTGATGCGGTCGAAGGTGATCCTGGGGCTGTGCTGAAGGAGGTTGGCCCCGACGCCGCACAGCATCATCAGGCCGAGGAACGGGCCGACCAAGCCGGCAAGCTCGATGAGAAGATGTCCCATCAGCAATTGCAGCGCGCCGGGATCGACGCTGATCTGGTCGGGCGCGGCGAGGAAGGTGCGGAATTGGCGTAAGAATTCGTGGGCTGCCGACGTGGCGAAGATGGCGACGGCGAGGGTGCCGCCGATGAGCAGGACGAGAGTGGTGACCTCCTGACTCGAGACGACGTCGCCGCCCTCGGCGGCCTGCTCCAACTTATGTGAAGTCGGTTCTTCGGTTTGTTGTGATTCGTCTTTGTCGTCGGCCATGTTTCAGCTCCTACAGGAACGCCGCCATCTGGGTGCTGTAGAAGTTGAGAAACAGCGTCATCATGGAGCCGAGCAAGAGCGCCAACACCACGAAACCGATCGTGATGTTGAGCGGGGTGGCAACGAAGAACACCTGCAATTGCGGCATCATCCGCGCCAGCACGCCGAAGCCGGCATTGACCGCGAAGCCGAACACCAAAAACGGCGCCGCCAGCTGAAATCCGAGCAGGAACGAGCCCGAGACGATGCGGATCGCCATCTCGGCCATGTCGCCGGTGGGTAGCGAGGTGCCCGGTGGGATCAGGTGATAGGACCCCGCCACCGCGCCGATGGCGAGATGATGCAGATTGGCACCGAACACCAGCACCACCGCCAGCATGGAGAGGAAGTTGCCGATCACCGCGCCTTGCTGGCCGTGGCTGGTGGGGTCGAGAGCTTCGGCATAGGACAGGCCGGTCTGGGCGGCGATGATGGTGCCGGCCACCGAGATCGAACTCATGATGATGCGCGCCAGCGTGCCGACCAGGACGCCGACCGTAACTTCCTCAGCGATCATGACGACCAGCGCGGCCATGTTTGGCGGCGCGGTTTGCGGGTAGGCCGAAGCGACCGTCGGGGCCAGTGCGATGGCGATGGCGAGTGCCAGCATCAGCCGGACGCGTGCCGGCACGTTGGCGTCGCCGATCGGCGGCAGCAGCATCACCATGGCGCCGGTGCGCGCGAAGACGAGGAGATAGACGAGCACCACCCCGGACAAGCTCGGCAGTGTGATCGTCATCGCCGCTTTACTCCGGTAAGGTTAATAGGCGGAGATACGCTGTGCAATGTCGGTCATCAGTCCGCCCATCGCCGCGCCGCAGAACGGCAGCGAAATCAGCAGCACCACGAAAATGGCGATGATCTTAGGCACGAACACCAGGGTCGCTTCCTGGATCTGCGTCAAAGCCTGCAACAAACCGATGGCAAGACCGACGACGAGCGCGGTCAACATCGTCGGAGCGATGATTTCGAGCAGCACGTAAATGGACGACCGTGCAAAATCGATGGCGTCGGGACCAGACATATTTTACCCGCTAAATCGGCATGTTCATGATGGATTGATAGGCGGCAACGACCTTGTCGCGGACGGCGACCACCGTATCGAGAGTTATTTCCGCCTTGTTCACGGCGTTGACGACGTCGACGATGTCGGCCTTGCCGGCCAGATGCGCACCGGCCGCCTGTTCGCCCTTTTTCATGGTCGAGACCGCGTCTTTCATCGCATCGGACAGGAAGTCGCCGAAGCCGCCGGCACCGGTTTCGCTGAGCCCCGCGCCTGCGGCGGTAGGTGTCGCGCTGGTGCCCATACTGGCGATCGACTGGTAGGCGGCTGCTGCGGCGGCGGGAAGGACGGCCATGGGCTAGCTCACTTCTTCAAGAGATCGACGGTGCGCGACAGCATCGCCTTGGTGGCATCGATCACCGTGAGATCGGCTTCGTAGGAACGCTGCGCCTCGCGCATGTCCATGATCTCGACGAGGCTGTTGACGTTGGGCATCTTGACGTTGCCCTTGGCGTCGGCGAGCGGATTGCCGGGATCGTATTGGACATGGAAATCGCTCATGTCGTTCGCCGGTTTGCCCGACTTGACGACCTCGGCGTTAAGCTCGCGATCGAAGTTCGCGGTGACGGTCGGAATCTTGCGCCGGTAAGGATCACCGCCCGCGGTGTTCGAGGCGGAATTGGCGTTGGCGAGGTTCTCGGAAATCGTTTTCATACGGTCCGATTGGGCCTTGAGGCCCGCGGCCGCTACCGCCATGGAAGTCGAGAAATCCATCTTCAGCTCCTTGCGCTAACGTTCATCAAGCGCCGCCCCTGCCGATGGCGACCTTCATCATCGTGATTGCCTTGGCATAGAGGTTCGCCGCCGCCTGATATTGCGCCTGGGTGTCGGCGACCTTGATCATTTCGGATTCGAGCGACACCGAATTGCCGCCGGGTGCCGCTTGCACCTCGGGCGTTTCACTGGTTTCGAATGCGGCATTCGCATTCGTCATCGCGATGTGGCGCGGATTGGTCAGCGTCAGTGCGGACGCCGAGGCGGAGTTGGTCGTGGTCGAACGCAGCGCTTGCTCGAAGTCCATTGGCTTCAAGTCGCTGGGCGTGTAGCCGGGAACGTCGGCGTTGGCCACGTTCTGCGACAGGAGGTCCTGCCGCTTCGAGAGCCAGCTCATGCGGTCCTTCAGCATTGACAGCAATGGAACGTCGTCGGTTTGCATCGCGGGCCTGATCGTCCAATCGTTACGATCACCATGCTGCCCGGAAGAAATTAAGCCGCGATTAACACTACGGGAAAAAGCTGCCGGGCAAAAAGATCCGCATCTTAACGCCCGGTTAAGCTTGACGGGATTTTGATGTAGCCATGGATGTGCTCGATTTCGCCCGCTACTTCGCTGCGCTGCTTTTGGTCCTCGGACTGATCGGAGCTGCCGGACTTGCGACCCGCAAGTTCGGTGTTCCCGGTCTCGCCAAACCCGCCAAAACGCGCCGGATTCACGTCGTCGAAACCCTGATGCTGTCGCCGCGCCAGAAGATCGCGATCATCCGCCGCGACGGCATCGAGCATCTCGTTTTGATCACGGCCAGCGGCGCCACGGTGATCGAGACCGGCATCACCCCGCCGGCCCCGGCACCGGTAACAATACCTATACCGGCAACGGAAACCGCACCATGATCCGCCGCTTCCTTCTTGTTGTTGCGGCGCTCATCGTCGTCACCCTGCCGGGCGCAGCCTTCGCCACCACCCATGCGGCGGCGGCGGCGAGTTCGGCGGCAGCGGGCGGCGGCCTGTCGGTCGATTTCTCCGGCGGCGGGCTCTTCACCGACAAGATGATGCAGATCATCGCGCTGATCACGATTTTAAGCGTGGCGCCGTCGATCCTCATCATGATGACGAGCTTCGTGCGCATCGTCGTCGTCTTGTCGCTGCTCAGGACCGCGCTCGGCCTGTCGCAAAGCCCGCCCAACGCCGTGCTGGTCTCGCTGGCGATGTTTCTCACCTTGTTCGTGATGACGCCGACGTTGAAAGACGCTTACGCGCAAGGCATCCAGCCGCTCGTCGCCGGCCAGATTTCGAGCGAAGTGGCGTTCGACAAGGCCGCGGTGCCGATGAAGAAATTCATGCTCGGTCACGTCCGCCAGGCCGACCTCAAGCTGTTCATGGACATGAGCGGCAAGAAAACGCCGCAGACCGCCGAGGCCGTGCCGCTCACCACCATCGCGCCTGCCTTCATGATCTCGGAACTGAAGCGCGCCTTTGAAATCGGATTCCTTATCTTCATTCCCTTCCTCATCATCGACATGGCGGTCGCCTCGATCCTGATGAGCATGGGCATGATGATGCTGCCGCCGGTCATCATCTCGCTGCCGTTCAAGCTGATCTTCTTCGTGCTGGTCGATGGCTGGCGCCTGATCTCGGGCTCGCTGGTCGAAAGCTACATGCACGGCCCGCCGCCGGGTTAAGCGGTCAGTATACAAGACAATACGACCCACGATTGTGCGACCGGAAACCGCGTTGCGCACCATCGTCACAAATCGGAAAAATCCGGCCAAGAACGAGCGTCGGCGGCAACAGCACCGATGCCGCAGCGAACGCGGCCGTTGATCTCCCCATCGATTGGACGGCTTTAGCAGGGCCGCGGGATTCCCAGATCCTGCGGCCCGTTTCTTTTGGGCGGCGGGCATTCAAACGGCCTCCTCATCCCGAGCCCTTTGGCCCTCGCCCTTCGAGCTGTGAAAGCTCCTCAGGGCCAAAGGGCACCTCGAAGGATGATCGCGTCAGAACGCCTGTTTCTTCAGATCCATTTGTATTTTCGGGGCACCGTCCTATTCTGAGGCCATGGACCACGCGCATCGCCACGCCCGTTACACCCACGGGCACGTCTATCTTGGCCAGGGCCACGAAAAAAGCGAGGCCCGCGCCCGTTTGGTGACGCTCCTCACCGCCGCCTTCATGGTCGTGGAAATCGTCACCGGTCTGATGTTCGGCTCGATGGCGCTGCTCGCCGACGGTGTCCACATGGCGACTCATGTCGGCGCGTTGGGACTGGCCGCCGGCGCTTATTGGATGGCGCGCCGCCATGCTCAGGATCGCCGCTTCTCCTTCGGCTCGGGCAAATTCGGCGATCTTGCCGCCTTCGCCAGCGCCATCGTGCTTGGTCTGTTGTCGATCGGGGTGGCGATCGAATCGTTGCGGCGCCTGTTCGAACCGGTGACGGTGGCTTACGGCGAGGCGCTCATCATCGCCATGATCGGCCTCTTGGTGAATATCGTGTCGGCCGCGATCCTGCATGAAGGCCCCCACCATCATGGTCATGACCACGATCATGACCACCATCACGATCATGACCATCCTCATGACGACGGCCACGACAAGTTCCTTCGCGACAACAATCTGCGTGCCGCTTATCTGCATGTGGTCGCTGATGCCGCCACGTCGGTGCTTGCCATCATTGCGCTCGCCTCCGGCATGCTGTTCGCGATTTCCTGGGCCGATCCTTTGGTCGGCGTGCTCGGCGCGATTCTGATCGCCAGTTGGGCGATCACGCTCGTCCGCGACAGCGCCCTGGTGCTGCTCGATGCCGAGGACGATCCGGCCATGGCCAAGGCCATCCGCGACACGGTCGAGCACGAATTGCACGGCAAGGTGTTCGACTTGCATCTGTGGCGGCTCGGCCCCGGCCATCATGGCCTGATCGTCTCGGTGGCGGGCGAGGCGACCGATGGCGAGCACCTCAAGGCGCTGCTGATCGAACGTTATCCCAGCCTCAGCCACATCACCGTCGAGCTGGCGGTATGCGAGGACTGCGCCCAGCCGGTTTAAGCCATCTTGACGCCGCCGCTACAGCTCTGTTTGCTGCCCTAGGCGGGCGGAGGGCATTTCATGGCGGAGTGGGCGGTCGAACTGAAGGGCGTCAGCAAGCGTTTCGGCGACTTCACCGCTGTCGATGGCCTCGATCTCGCACTGCCCAAAGGCGGCATTCTCGGCTTTCTCGGCCCTAACGGCGCCGGCAAGACCACCACCTTGCGCCTCTTGCTCGGGCTTTATGCCCCGGACGCCGGCGAGGTGCGCGTGCTTGGCGGGGCGGTCGGCACGACGCGGCCGCGCATCGGCTATCTGCCTGAAGAACGCGGGCTTTACCGCCGCGCCCGGGCCGACGAAGCCATCGCGTATATCGCTGCCTTGAAGGGCGTGCCGCGGCGTGAAGCGCTGCGCCGGGCGCGAGCGCTGCTCGAGCGGTTCGGCCTCGGCGCCTTTGCCCGTGTCCGGGTGGAGGGTCTGTCGAAAGGCATGGCGCAGAAGGTGCAGCTCCTGGCCGCTGTGGCCCACGATCCTGATTTTGTCATTCTTGACGAGCCTTTCGCCGGGCTCGATCCGGTCAACCAGAACGACTTGCAGGAATTCCTGGTCGAACTGGCGCACGAGGGCAAAACGATCCTGTTCTCCACCCACACCATGGAACATGCCGAACGGCTCTGCGACCGCCTCGTCATCTTGGTGAAAGGCAAGAAGCGGTTCGAAGGCAGCCTTGAGGAGGCGCAGCGGCTGCTGCCGCGCCGGGCCCAGATCGGCGCCGATGCCGATCTTTCGTTCTTGGCGGCCGTGGCGGGTGTGGCGCAGGTCACGCCGCCGCATCCGGGCGCTTCGCGTTGGATTGTCGAATTGAAAGAAGGCGCCGACGGCCGGGCGTTGCTCAAGGCCTGTTTCGAACACGGCGTGGCGCCGGATTATTTCGATCTCAATCCGCCGTCCTTGCACGAAGTGTTCGTGGCCGTGGTGGAAAGGGCGGCGGCATGATCCGGCGCACGCTCATCATCGCTCTGCAAGAGTTCGTGAAATACGTCACCCGGCGCGGCTTCATCATTTCGCTGCTGATGATTCCGGCGATCATGCTGATCTCGGTGATGGTGCCGCGCTTCACCGCCACGCATTCCCGCAGCACGGTGATGACCGTGGTCGATCTCGAAGGCGGTTATGGCGAAGCGATCGCCGCTGCCGCCGCGCGCGAGTCGGCGCGAAACGAGTTGTCAGCGCTGGCCGATTACGCCCATGCCAATGTCGACGCGCTGGTGCTGCGCCGCAACGCGCCGGACCTCGCCCGCCTGTTCGCCGCCCCCGAGCGCATCGCTTCGCTCCAGGCTTTTGTCGCTGGCGGCGGCTGGCAAGCGGCCTTCGCCAAGCTGTCGCCGCTGCTCAAGGCGGGCGCGCCGGCCTTCGATCCGCCGAAGCCGTCAGTGGTCGTGGTGCCGCCGCCGCCGGATTTGACCGACGATTTTGCTCATGACCGCGGCGATGCGGCTTACGCCTATCTCAGCGGCGCCCTCACGGTGACCGCTTGGGGCCGGCCGAGCCGTCTTGCTGCGATCGTGGTGATCCCCAAAGGCTTTGGGCCCGGCACGGCGCTGGAGGCCAAGTATTGGAACATCGACAGCGAGCAAGCGCTGCCGTTCATACGCGAGGCGCTGACCAACGCCTTCCGCCTCAAGGTCAATCAAGCCTTGGTGCCGCCGCAGGCGCGGGCGAAAGTGACGCTCGACGTCGATGCGGCGCTGCGGGCGGTCGATCCGGCCAAAGGCCACGAGCTGAGCTGGCAGGACCGTGTTGCCCAACTGATGCCGCTGGGGCTTGCCGTCCTGCTGTTCATGGTGGCGTTTTCCGATTCCGTGCTGCTGTTGCAAAGCGTGGTCGACGAAAAGTCCACCCGCATGATCGAAGTGCTGCTGTCCTGCGCCAGCCCCTATGAGATCATGACCGGCAAGCTTCTCGGCGTCACCGGATTGGCGCTGGTGACCATCACCGTCTGGACGGCGATGGGATTGGGCATCGCCATGATGCTGTCGCCCGATACGCTGGGAATCGTCGTCACCGGCCTCAAGGCGATTGTGCCGATGCTGCCGCTGGTGCTGCTCTATTTCGCCTGCGGCCTGCTCACCTACAGCGCCATCTTCCTCGGCATCGGCGCCACCACCGCCTCGCTGCCCGACGCCCAGGCGCTGGTCGGTCCGGCCAGCATGATCATTATTCTGCCGATGATGTTCCTGGGCGTGATGATCCAAGACCCCAACGGAACGCTGGCGCAGGT
>JAATGK010000246.1 GCA_015654715.1 Alphaproteobacteria bacterium | reverse complement strand
GAATTCACCTTCGAGCCGAGCGAGGCGATGATCGCGGCGATCAGAGCGGCGAACACGACGCCCAAGAGGCCCGGCGGCAACAGCGTCATCAGGGTCGGATAAGCTTGATCGTTCTTGATGCCCGGTGCGATCACAATTGCCGCGATGCCCGGCACGACGACCAGGATTGGAATGAGCAACTTCAGGAAAGCGGCGAGCACGATGCCTTTCTGGGCTTCGTGGATGTTCTTCGCCGCCAGGCCGCGCTGGATGATGTACTGGTTGAAGCCCCAATAAGAGAGATTGGCCACCCACATGCCGCCCAAGATGACGGAAAGGCCCGGCAAGTCTTTATAGAACGGATTGTCGGGATGCAGGATCATGTGGAAGTGGTTGTTCGGCACCTTGTCGAGCAGCATCTGGAAGCCGTGCAAGGCTCCCAGTGCGCTGACGTCGCCGGAAACATGGGTCAGGGAGATGAACACGATCACCATCCCGCCCAGCACCAGCATGGTCACCTGCACGACGTCGGTCAGCGCGATGGCTTTCAAGCCGCCGTAGAGGGCATAGGCGCCGCAGAACAATGCCAGGATGATGAGGCTCATCTGCTGCGAAATGCCGGTCACGGTCGAGAACGCCGTCGAGCCGAGCCACAGGATCGAAGTCAGGTTGACGAAGACGTACATCAGCAGCCAAAGGATCGCCATCACGAACTGGATGTTCGGTCCGTACCGGCGTTTCAGGAATTCCGGCATGGTGTAGATTTCGTTCTTGAGAAACACCGGCAGGAAGAACACGCCGACGATGAGCAACGTCAGCGCCGCCATCCATTCATAGGAGGCGATGGCGAGACCGATGGCATAACCGGAACCCGACATGCCGATGATCTGCTCGGCCGAGATGTTGGCGGCGATGAGAGAGGTGCCGATGGCCCACCAGGGAAGCGCGCGCGACGCCAGGAAGTAGTCCTTGGAGTCTTTTACGTGACCTTTCTTTTCGCGGCTGACGAACTGCGCCAGCACGAAGATGAAAAGGAAATAGATACAAACGACCGCGATATCGAGCGGCGACAGGTGCATGTTCGTCAGGTGCATTCTTACTTCCCCTTATCGGTCAGCCGCGCCGACTCGTTATGATCCAATACAGTGCCTAATGCGATTCCCGCACCACGGTTGAGCCGCTGGTGCCGACCAGAAAATCCAGATCGCATCCCCGATCCGCTTGCAGAACGTGCTCGACGTAGAGCTGGTAATAGCCGCGCTTGTAGCGTTGCGCTGGGCGTGTTTTTCGCCACTCGGTTAGCCGCGCGGCGATTTCGTCGTCCGATAGGGCGAGGTTGAGATGGCGCCCCGGCCCGTCAAGAATAATTTCGTCGCCGCTGCGCACAATCGCCAGCGGGCCGCCCGCTTCGGATTCCGGCGTGACGTGCAAGATAACGGTACCGAACGCGGTGCCGCTCATCCGCGCATCGGAAATGCGCACCATGTCCTTGACGCCTTCGGCCAGGAGCTTGCGCGGCAGCGGCAGGTTGCCCACTTCCGGCATACCGGGATAACCCTGCGGGCCGCAGCCTTTGAGCACCAGGATCGAATCGAGGTCGACCTCAAGCGCGGGGTCGTCGATCTTGGCTTTGTAGTCTTCGATGGTTTCGAACACGACGGCGCGCCCACGGTGGCGATAGAGCGTTTCGACAGCGGCACTCGGTTTCATCACCGCGCCGCCGGGGCATAGATTGCCGTTTAGCACCCAGATGCCAGAATTTGTCCGGGCCGGACAATTGCGCCGCCGGATGACATTGTCGTCATAGCATTCGGCTTCGGCGATGATCTCGCCCAGGCTGCAACCGGCCACCGTCGGCGCCTCGAGATGCAGCGAGGCCGTAATCTGCTTCAGCGCGGCGGGCAGGCCGCCGGCATAATGAAAGTCTTCCATCAGATGCTGGCCGGAGGGCTGCAGATCCACCAGCAATGGAATATCGCTAGACAGGTGGTCGAAATCGGCGAGTTCCAGCGGCACGCCGAGCCGTCCGGCGATGGCCAAAAGATGCAGCACGGCATTGGTCGAACCGCCGACGACGGCGATCGTGCGGATGGCATTTTCGAAGGCGGGACGCGTCAGGATTTGCGACAGCCGCACGTCGTTCTTCATCATTGCTACGATGGCGCGTCCCGATTGGTGGGCGAGCGCGCGGCGGCGCGCATCCACGGCCGGAATGGTGGCATTGTAGGGCAGGGCCAATCCCATCGCTTCGACCACGCAGGCGAAGGTGGAAGCGGTGCCCATGGTCATGCAGGTGCCGGGGCTGCGCGACAGGCCGCGTTCCGCTTCCATGAAGTCCTTCAGCCGCATTTCGCCGGCGCGCACCGCTTC
>JAATGK010000108.1 GCA_015654715.1 Alphaproteobacteria bacterium | reverse complement strand
GTGCTGTTTTAGTAACCGCGATGCCCGCCGGTGTTTGTGCCGTCGGGCATTGCCGCAAGGACGCCGACCATGACGTACACGACTTTGATGGTGCATTTGGAGCTTGGGCGTTCGAACGCCGGTCTGTTACGTGTCGCCGGTGATTTGGCGGAGCGTTTCCACGCCGATGTGATCGGCATAGCCGGGTGCCAGTCGATGGTGACCAGCTATAATGACGGCTATGTTCCCGGCGATGTCGTTGTGCAGGTGCGCGACGAATCCCATCAGGAGATCAAGGAAGCCGAGGCCGAGTTTCGCAGCGCCCTGAAGGGCAACACCGGCACACTTGAATGGCGCTCGACGGTGATGTCGGCGTCGCTCTCCGAGTACATCGCGCACGAGGCGCGATGCGCTGACCTTGTCATCACCAGCGTCAATTCCGGCGATATGCTTGATGCATCGCGGCTCATCAACACCGGCGAGCTCCTGATGCAGGTTGGCCGCCCTGTCCTCATCGTTCCGGGCACGACCGACAAACCGGACTTTTCGCATATCGTTGTCGGCTGGAAAGACACACTGGAAGCGCGCCGTGCGGCCCTCGATGCCTTGCCGTTGTTGAAAATGGCCGAGCACGTCACGGTCGTCGAAATTGCCGCCGAAGAGGATCAGGCCGACGCCCACCGCGAGGTCAAGGATGTCGCCAACTGGCTGAAGCGGCATGGTGTTGCCGCCGAAGCAACGGTGCGGCACGCGACCGGCGACGACGCCAGTCAGTTGAACGCTATCGCTCACAAGCAAGGCGCCGGTGTCATCGTCGCGGGGGCTTATGGCCACAGCCGCTTTCGTGAATTCGTCTTTGGCGGCGTCACGCGGGATCTGTTGCGCAGCACGGCGTGTTGCTCTCTCATGTCTCACTGATAGTTGGCGTAACAGCGGCCCGGTCATGCCCTTGCTGTAACGGAAGTCGGCATACCCAGCCAAATCTGAGTAGCTTTGTGCTGGTCAAAGGCGGTGACAGGGTTCACGCTTCGGCCAAGGTCCGCACGAACCGTCAGGCAAGTGTATCGTGTCGCGTGTAGGATAGGGAATGCAAACCACGTCGAGGTCTGCATGACACACACAATTCGAGTCCAGCGCCCTGGGATGGCCAGCAGCGTTACCAAGATGGTTGTCCGAACGGAATCCTCGGCCGTTTCGCCGGCGTTCGTCGGACAATGCGACCTCCTATCCTCTATGAGGCGGGCATGAACGTGCCGGAAAAGTCCGGCGTCGGTTCCGAGCGTCGTACGGCCTTCAAGGCCACGCCGGCGGAAGTGCGCGCGCAGGCAAACATGTATTCGGAGGCGTCCAAAAACACGACTGACGCCAATTTGAAACGAGCATTTGCGAGCGTTGCGTTCGCGCTCGCCCAACTCGGCGAATGTATCGAGCGGCTCGATGTGTCGCCGCGCTCGTGAGGGTTGAGTAGTTTCCGAGCCTGTCCCAACGTCTTGGCGACTGCCATTTTGCCCCAACTTAACCGGCCGGACGCGGAACACGCCCAGCGCTTTCGAATGGAACATTTCAGCGGTGTCGCCCGTTTGTTGTGGTGACCCCGCTTTTCGCGCTCTGGAGGGCGCCACGCCATGTCATCCAGTGTATTTGTCATCCCCGTCGTGGTGGTCGTGGCGTTTGTCTTGGCAACCATGAGCATAAGGATTCTGCGTGAATATGAGCGCGCGGTGGTTTTTACCTTGGGGCGTTTCGAGAAGGTCAAAGGTCCCGGCTTGGTCTTCCTGATCCCCTTCATCCAGGAAATGGTGCGCGTGGATTTGCGCATTCAAGTCATCGAAATACCGAGCCAGGATGTGATTTCACGCGACAACGTTTCGATGAAAGTGGACGCGGTGCTTTACTTCAACGTCGTCAATCCGGAACACGCGATCATCCAGGTTCAACAATATCTTCCTGCCACCAACATGCTGGCGCAGACGACTCTGCGCGCCGTGCTTGGCCAGCATGAGCTTGACGAAATGCTGTCCGAACGGAAAAAACTCAGCACCGACGTGCAGGCTATTCTCGACGCCCAAACCGAAACCTGGGGGATCAAGGTCAGCAACGTTGAGATCAGGACCGTCGAACTCACCGAAAACATGGTGCGCGCCATCGCCCAACAGGCCGAGGCCGAGCGCGACCGGCGTGCCAAGGTCATCCATGCGGAGGCCGAATTCCAGGCGTCGCAAACGCTGGTCAACGCCGCCCAGATTCTCGGCAGCATTCCGGCCGCGATGCAGCTTCGCTATCTGCAAACCCTGACGGAGATCGGCGCCGAACAGAATTCCACGGTGATCTTCCCGATGCCGATCGACATCATCAAGCCGTTCCTTGAGATCCTCGATACCGCCGGTAAGGCGGCTGCCACCAACGGTGTCACGCGTATTCCATCCGCCGGCAGCGCGCCGCGCCTGGCGTAAGCACTGCGCTTTCCATCACCATCGATCGAGCGCGCTTCAGACGTGCGGATCGCAATACATAGGGGTCATTCCGGCTCTTATGCTAATTCGACGAAAGAGGAGTTCTTCGATGAAGAATACATTGCGTTTGATGATGAGCGCCGCGGCGATCGGCGCCATCGCGCTTGCCGGTTCGGCTGAAGCCGCCACGCATGGCGTGAAGGTCGGTGAGTTGACGTGCGGCGTTGCTAGCGGTTGGGGATTCGTCTTCGGGTCGACCAAAGACCTGCGTTGCGTCTTCCGCCAGAACGATAGAAAGGCCGTCCACTATTCCGGCTCGATTAACAAGTTCGGCGTCGACATCGGCTACACCGAAGGCGGTGTCCTGGTTTGGGAAGTCGTTGCCCCGACGTCCGACGTGCGTCCCGGCGCACTGGAAGGCGATTATGTCGGCGTCAGCGCGGGTGCCACCGCCGGTATCGGTGTCGGCGCCAATGTGCTGATCGGCGGCTTCGACAAGTCGTTCTCGCTGCAGCCGCTGAGCGTATCGGGCAACAAGGGCCTCAATGTCGCCGCCGGTATCGGCTCGATCACTCTGAAGCATACGCCGTGAATTAGTTTCGACCTGCGCGGCCGGGCGACCGTCCGCGCAGGTTTTTCGATTGCGTTTGCTGCGGCTTTTTCGTTGGAGACCGAGATGAGCCCGTATCAGATCGCCGTAGTGGTCGGCAGCCTTCGCCGCGAGTCCTTCAATCACAAGTTCGCCGAGGCCATGATCAAGCTCGCGCCGCCGGAATTGTCGTTCGAGCACATAAAAATCAGCGATTTGCCGCTTTACAATCAGGATGACGACCCCCAACAAGCGGCCCCCGTCATCAGGCTGAAGCAGGCGATCAAAGCGTCCCAAGGTCTTTTGTTCGTTACGGCTGAGTACAACCGGTCGATACCCGGGGTCCTCAAGAACGCGATCGACCATGCCTCGCGCCCTTACGGCGAAAGCGCCTGGGCTGGCAAGCCCGCCGGAATATTGGGCGTGTCGGTCGGGCCGGTCGGGACGGCACTGGCGCAGCAGCATCTGCGCAACGTCCTCGCTTATCTGGATGTCGCCACGCTGGGGCAACCCGAAGCCTATGTTCAAGTAAGAGAGGGTCTGTTCGACGATAGCGGCAATATCGGCGCCGGCAGCAAATTGTTCCTGCAAGGCTGGATGGACCACTATGTCGCTTGGGTGAAACAGCACGCGTGACGACCCATACCAACGCGTAACACGCTGAGTATATTCCGAGCCTTCTCGCTCGCCTCGGTAAATGACATGTTTTGTAAGACCCGGTATGGGCGCCTGTGTGGTGCCGTCGTCCGGCCTGGCGTTTCTGTCTCCCGCGGCCAGGGCTTGGTTATTTTGTGGAGGTCTCTGTGAATAAAAGCGATCAAATCAGCAGCCCTCAAACGCAAGACATCGACTGCAAATTGTGTGTGGCAGGGGGGGACGGCGTGCCGACGCAGAGCCGCTGTTTGGAAGCCCGTGGCTTGGACGATGACGATGACGATGACGAACCGCAACGGCCCGTAGGCCGCCCGCCGATGCGATCGACGCTTCTTCGCAATGTCGGTGGACGATTTTAGGTAGCGTCGCGCATCAACGCTTCGAAGGCATACTGAAACCCGAACACGTGCCGCGGGCGCATTGCACGCAAAAAACTATTCGCCGATCATCAGCCGGCGGTGACCCGCATGCTGATCACGTCAATCAACCTCAAACGAATGGAAACCACTCATGGCCGACCGTACCAGAAAAAATTCCGTCAAATTGGATTCACGCCTGGGCGCGTTGCGCTCGGAACTTGAGACGTTGGAGGGCGACATGAAGAAAGTTGCCGGCGACGTCGAAGGTGTGGCGGACAATCGTGTCCAACTCGCTCTGCGCAAGGCGGAAGACGTGGCGCATGGTGCTTACCGCCTCGCCGAGGAATCAGCCGCGCAAGCCGTCCACGATGTCGACGATTGGGCGAGCGGCAATCTGGATTCCGCGCGCAAGTCGATACGGGCCCAGCCGCTGGCTGCGTTGGCGTGGTCGATCGGCGCCGGCGCGCTTCTCGGCGCGATCGTTGGTGCGGCCAGTCGGCGGTAGCCGGACGTTTCAGTTCGGTAACGCCGGAACCTGCCGCTAGGGCGCGGCATTATCCCTAGGGAATTGCGCCGGTCATAGCTAAGGTCGAACGGCGCAGCGACGTGCTCGTCTTCATCACCATAACAACGGCCGGTTTCTCTGAACCGCACGAAAGGCTGATACTTGAACCAAACGGCAAAGTTGATTTCGCTCGCAACGGCGGTTCCTCCGCACATTCTGTATCAAGATGATGTCGTGGAGGCCGCCCGCGAAATGTTCGGCAATCGATACGCCGCGTTCGATCGCATGGTGCCTGTGTTTTCGACGGCCGGAATCCACAAACGGCACTCGGCACGGCCGATCGAATGGTATTCCAAGCCGCACGGCTGGAAGGAACGAACGGCGGCGTATCTTGAAGTGGGTCACGATCTGTTTGTCGATGCCGCCAACAAGGCGCTGGCGACGGCACAGCTCGACGCGGCCGACGTTGATATCGTCGTTACGGTCTCCTCCACCGGCATTGCGACGCCAAGTCTGGAGGCACGGGCCGCTCAGGCGATGGGGTTCCGCGATGACATCCAGCGGGTTCCGGTGTTTGGGCTGGGATGTGCGGGCGGCGTCTCCGGCTTTGCAATAGCGGCTCGTCTGGCCAGAGCGCAACCGGGCGCCTACGTCCTCTTGGTCGTGGTCGAGCTTTGCACCCTCGCGTTCCGCATGGATCAGCTCACCAAGGCGGGCATCGTCGCCTGTGCCCTGTTCGGCGACGGCGCGGCGGCGTGCGTCTTGCGCGCCGGAAAAGAAGGCGGCCTTGCCGAAGTGGAAGCGGCCGGTGAACATACCTGGCTTGGTACGCTCGACATCATGGGCTGGGATCTGGACAGCGAGGGCTTCGAAGTGATTTTTGCGCAGGCGATCCCGTCGTTTGCCGAGGCCAATATGGGACCGGCAGTGGCGGGAATTCTGCAGCGCGCGAAAATCCGGATGAATGAGGTGGACCGCTTCATTTGCCATCCCGGCGGCACCAAGGTCGTTGTTGCGCTGGAGCGGGCCTTGGGCATTGCCCAGGGCGGGCTCGACCATGAACGCGAGATCCTGCGCGAATACGGCAATATGTCGGCCCCGACGGTGTTGTTTGTGCTCGACCGTACGCTGCGTGCGGGCCTGCCGTCGCGCGCGGTGGCGACGGCGATGGGGCCGGGGTTCAGCGCGAGCTGCGTCTCGCTGAAGAGAGCGGCTTGATTGGCGCGATTATCCTGCTTGGCTTCGTCACCGCCGAACGGGTGGCGGAGCTTGTTCTGGCGCGGCGCAATACGGCGCGGCTCGTCGGCCGCGGGGCCGTGGAATTTGCGCCCGAACACTATCGTCTGGTCGTCGCGCTGCACGCGATATGGCTTGGGGGTCTGTGGCTGATTGCCTGGAACCACCCGATCGTATGGGGATGGCTGGCGCTTTTCGCCGTGCTTCAGGTTCTGCGCGTGTGGGTGCTGACCACTCTGGGAGAGCGCTGGACCACCCGCATCATCCTCCTGCCGGGAGCGCCTTTGGTCAAAACCGGTCCCTATCGTTTTTTGAAACATCCCAATTATACGGTGGTCGTCGGCGAGATCGCGGTCTTGCCGCTCGCCCTCGGACTGCCGTGGTATGCCCTGGCGTTCTCGATACTGAATGGCATGGTTCTGTATATTCGCATTTCCGCTGAAAATGCCGCCCTCAGAGGAGCGTCCGATACCTAGCGACGAGGAGAAGGTTCCGCCCGCCACCTGGGCCGGCTTTGCCATGATGTGCGTCGGCATGTTCATGGCGATCCTCGATATACAGGTGGTCGCCACCTCGCTGCCGACGATCCAAGGCGCCCTTGGCATCGCGCGCGATCAGATGAGCTGGGTCCAGACGGCTTATCTCGTCGCCGAAGTCATCGCGATCCCGCTGACGGGATTTTTGACCCGTCTGTTGACCATGCGCTGGATGTTCATCATCACCATTTCGATTTTCACGCTGGCTTCCATCGGTTGTGCCGCCAGCACCAGCTTTACCGTTCTGATGATCTGGCGGGTGGTGCAGGGCTTTTCGGGCGGAACGCTGATTCCGGCGGTGTTCACGGCCGTGTTTGTGCTGTTTCCGCCGCGTCTGCAGGGCATCGCCACGACGATTGGCGGCGTCCTCGCCGTGCTCGCCCCCACCGTAGGGCCCATCGTCGGCGGCTGGATCACCGAGACTTATAGCTGGCACTGGCTGTTCCTCATCAACGTCGCGCCGGGAATTTTGTCGGCCGTGGCGACGGTGTGGCTGTTGCCGGTAGAGAAACCGGTATGGGGCGAGACGCGTTCGCTCGACATCCTGTCGATTGCGTTCATGGCGCTGGCGCTTGCCGCTCTGGAAATTGCCCTTAAGGAAGCGCCCGACCGCGGCTGGCTATCGCCCACCGTGTGCGGCTTGCTGGCGGTGGCGCTGGCGAGCGGTTTCGCATTTGTGCGCCGCACGCTCGGCCGCCGCAAGCCGGTCGTCGAACTTCGCACCTTGGCGGATCCGATGTTTGCGGTGGGGTGCCTGCTCAGTTTCGTGCTGGGGATCGGTCTCTTCGGCTCTGTCTATATGATGCCGGTGTTCCTGGCCTTTGCGCGCGGTCATGAGGCGCTCGAAATCGGCGCAACCATGCTGGTGACGGGTATCGCCCAATTGGCGACGGCACCTCTCGCTGTTTTCCTGGAGCGCCGCATGGGCGCGCGCTTGTTGACGACATTGGGCTTTCTACTGTTTGCGACCGGCCTCGGTCTTAGCGCCTTCGAAACGCCCGAGACCGACTTTGCCGGTATGTTCTGGCCGCAGGTCATTCGCGGCGTGGCGATCATGTTTTGCTTGTTGCCGCCGACGCGCTTGGCGCTTGGCCACCTCAAGACAGCGGCCGTACCGGACGCCAGTGGTCTTTTCAATCTGATGCGCAATCTTGGCGGCGCCATCGGCATCGCACTGGTCGACAGCATCATCTACGGCCGGGCGCCGGTTCATGCGACGGCGATTGCGCATCGTCTGATGGCTGGCGACGTCGCGACGGCGAAATTTGTCGGTATCCCGATGCGGCTCTTTGCCGACCGGGCGCCGGGTCCGATCGATGCCATGACCCAAAGCATCCTCGAGCCCATGGTCAATCGCGCCGCCTTCGTTGCGGCGATGAACGATGCCTGGGCGGTGGTCGCGATCCTGACTTTGGCGGCGGTGGTCGGCGTTCCGTTCGCGCGCCAAAAGAAGGCCGCGAAATGCACTCAGCCCGCTATCGTCTCAAAAAGTGCGTGAAAAGGCCGGCTGGACCAGCGGAAATCGCGTCTCTGCTTCCGGTGGCGGCGGTGCATCAACGATGATGTAGCCGATTGCTTCCAGGTGCCGGATTTGCATTGCTGTCGTCGCATCGTTCTCGACGAAAAGATTGGAGATGCAGCCCAACGTTCCCGGGCGCTGAAATCGAATCGTGTAGCCCATAACTTGTCTTCCACGAAAGGTCGAAGTCCTCAACGCGCACGTCTGCGGTCAAGGACTTCGATATTAACGGACTTATCGCCGCCAGCCTTGGCCGTGATAGCGACTGTGGTTTCCGTCGCGATAGTTATCGCCGTGTTGGTTGCGATAATTGTCGTGGTCGCCACGATTACGCCATTTGTGCCAGCGGTGGCCATTGTCCCAATAGCCGTCCTGATATCCGAAAGCGACATTGCCGAAATCGAACGCAACGCCGGTCGTGGTATGACCACGGCCGTGGTTGGACGTGCTGATCGCAAAGCCGTCGGCACTGGACGCACCGGTGGTCGCGAACGTCGCACCTGCCAGGGCCAGCGCAATGGCTGCGCTTTTTAAAAGCATACGCATGTTGGAGTCCTCATTGTGCTGTCACCTGCGCGGAATGAGCGCGATACAACAGCGGTTCAACGACACTGCCATCACTGGGTTCAACCAGAAAGGACCGGAATCTACTCAGGCTGGTGAACGCAGCGGAGGATTCCGAGTTGGGAAATTATCGGACCAAATGATGTCCGCCGAAAACGCTTTAGCGTTTCACGTTCCGCACTTCTTCGATCCAACGGATGAGTTCGTCGGCATCGACCGGCTTGTGCAGCACCTTGACGCCGACGCGTGCGGCGCGCGGCTCCATGGTCGGATCGCTCCGGCCGGTAATAACCAGCGCAGGCGTGTGATCGCCTTTCGCATGCAGATGCTCGAGAAGATCAAGTCCGGTCATGCCGGGCATGTGGTGATCGACAAGCAGGCAGTCGGCCTTTTCGCCCGAATGGCTGAGGAAATCCTCGGCCGAGGGGTGTTGGCGGGCGTCGTAGCCGTAGGTTTCGAGCAGCGCCTGTGTCGACTCGCGAACCGCGTCGTCGTCGTCAATGATGTCGATCATCGGAGCCATGAGAGCAAATCCGTAATGCAAGCAACGGTGGCGATCCCGCCATCTCTTTAGGGGGTACAAACCCGTCGTATCATCCGCAAAACGAGCAGCAACACGACGGAACCGACCGTCATGCTGACGATAACGGGAACCAGACCAACGTAAGGCGCCTTGTATCGGGAGTGGCTAGCCTGGTCTTCATGGGCAAGGCCCCGCGGTTAATTGATGTGGCTGATCCAATGTTCGATTTCGATATCTGCTTGTTCCTTGGCGCGGCCGTATCGTGTCTGAATGAGACCGAGCAATTCGGTTCGCTTGCCGTTGATGGACTCGATATCGTCGTCGGTCAGCTTGCCCCATTTAGACATGATCTGACCCTTGTATTGCTTCCAGTTGCCTTCGACTTGATCCCAGTTCATGCGCGTCTCTCCTATGGTAATGGGGAATGCCGTGGATTGTTACGGCCCAGTGCTGCCATTTTCCCAGGCATCGATCGTGTCCAACCGGTTTTGAATATTCTGCAGGGAAGATGCCGTGCTCCAATCGCCGTCGCTGTCCGGCGGCAGGGCAACCGGCGGTGTTTGAACGGCGGACGGCCAGCGTTGCGGCCACTCGGCGACAGACACGTCGCCATTTCGCCAGCTCGCCTCGGTGACGCGGCGCCTGGCGATCGAGGCCGGCTCAGTTCGCGCGTGACTGCCGCTGCCCTCGCCAAAAAGGGCTGCCGCCAAAGCTGCGAATCCGCCGGCGATGACGGCGCACTCGACCGCGGCGACCAACAGCGTACCGGCGGCGCCGAAAGTGAGAATATTGGTCGAGAGCGGGATCGCCACGAATATCGTGCCGAGCACGAAGCCGAACACGGCGCCGCAAACGATTCCGCGCCGGCCCCACGACTTGATGCAAGCCGTGACATCGGTGATCGGCGCCCCTCTGGTATAAGGCTGGCGCTGTGGGGCGAAGCGGGGGGGCGAAGGTATCGTAGTCAAAGCACTAATCCCGAACAACTCCTGGTCAGGCGGGCATTTGACGCCGCCGCGTAGGGCTGAAACACCGTTCGATATTCATAATCTCGCGGCGCTGAGCGCGGCAGACTCGGAATGTACTCAGGTTACGTGCCGCTCCCGCGCTTGACGCGGCGGCGGTTCGGCGGGTCATGGCTCGGCCGAACGAATTTGATATGCGTCGCGTATTCATGCGAGCCAGATAGCCTTGGAGCGTGCTTGTGGCGACGACAACCGGGCGGCCGGAACGCAAATGAGTAGATTCCGATCCTGCCCAGCAAAGCTGCCTTGGCTTACGGTGACGACACTGGCCTTTGCCAATTATCGGATAGTCGAAGCGCAGAACCGGTGTCCTGGAACGCGCGCTTCTCGAACGGGCCAAGCAAGCCGTCGCCCCTCACACGACCCCCGTGGGGGCGGCGGCTTTTTTCTTTCAACGCGAAAAAACGGTCGTAAGTTTTACGTCCAAAGTTCGCTGTGGCCGGCTGTGTTGCAGGTTTCGTTGGAGCGGCCGCTGGCGGGCCAAATAGGAAACCGCCCGCTCGTGCGGTTTGCAGAGCGGGCGGTTTGCCCGGAAATTCGCCCGTCTCGCGGCCGGTTAAGGCTAGATGCGAACGAACCTCGGGTCTTGGGCTCCCAATTTGTCCCCCTTGTCCGGCGTAGCCCGAAGGCGAAGCCGGATTACATCACGCGCGATAGCATCTGGCTGAGGAAATCGACTTCCTGCTTGAACAGCGGGTCCTCATGGCACAGCGCTTCGACCCTACGGCAGGCGTGCAGCACCGTGGTGTGGTCGCGGCCGCCGAAGCGCCGGCCGATTTCGGGCAGCGAGCGCGTCGTCAGTTTACGGGCGAGGTACATCGCCACCTGGCGCGGGCGGGCGACGCGGCGGGCGCGTTGCGGCGAGTGAAAGTCGCGGACGTCGAGTTTGTAGAACTCGGCCGTCTTGCGCTGGATGTCCTCGATCGACGTCTTGGCGGCAAGTCCGCCGATCATGCGCAGACCGACGGCTTCCTCGGCCATTTCCGCCGTCACCGGCTTCTTGGTCAGATCGGCATAGGTGGCGAGTTTGGTGAAGATGGCGATGAGATCGCGCGGGGATGCGTTTTCGAGATCGGCGATGCGCTCCAGCACCTCGTCAGGAATGGCAACGCCGGGACGCAGGCGCAAGAATTCGGCGGCGCGATGCTGCAAGATCGCCAGCGCCGTGGCGCGGTCGGGCTTGCCGAGCTGGATCACCAGACCCCCGGAGATGCGGCTTTTGACGTCGGCGCCGAGGCCTTCCAGCGCGGCGGGGGCGCGGTCGGCGGCGATCACCACCTTGCGGCGCAGATCGGCGAGCGCATTGACGGTGTAGAGGAACTCCGACGCCGTCGCGGCCGAGCGGCAGATGTGCTGCAGGTCGTCGATGATGAGAACGTCGGCGCTGCGCAGCTCTTCTTTGAAGTTGAGCGTGTCCTTACGGTAGAGGGCGCCGAGGAAGTGGCGCATGAAATCTTCGGCGCGCAGGAACAGCACTTTCTTGGTGCGCTTGCGGAATTCCAGCGCGGCGGCATTGAGCAAATGGGTTTTGCCGAGGCCGAACCCGCCATGGATGTAGAGCAGGGGAATATCGCCGCCGCGGCCTTCCGCAAAGGCACGCGCCGCGCCATGGCCGAACTCGTTGGCTTGGCCGGGAATGAAGCTGTCGAAGGTCTGCTGCGGATGCAGCATGCGGCTCCACAGGCCCTGAACGGCACTGGTGGCGTCGGGCGCCACGACATGCGGCATGTAGGAGACGTTGGAGGGCGGAACGGAGGATTGCGGGATGATGTGTACGGGCTCTTTCGAGACTTGCGTCGCCACGGCCGAAGGTGCCGCGGTAACGACAATGGTGAGCGATGCCGGTTCGGCGTTTTCGGCGCGGAAAGCGCGCTCGATCCGGGCGATGTAGTGATTGGCGACCCAGTTGCGGACGAACTGCTTGGCGGCGCCGATTTTCAACTCATCCTTGTCCCAGGCTTCCAGGCTCAAAGGCGCGATCCAGGCATCGAAGATCGGATCGCCGAGTTCCTTGCGAAGACGCTCGCGCACGCACACCCACCGTGCCGGCCAGTCTTTCGAAGTCGGCTTGCTTGTCGATTGTCCCATATCCACACCCGCTATTCGATGCACCCAACTGTTCGGCGCACCGCTTGTTCTTGTTGAAAGTCCGGACTCTTTGGTGGCCCGGTCTATCGGCCTCCTGAACGCCGTCCCCGCGGCGCCATCAAACTTCGCATTGTGGCATCCTCCCTCGTTCTCAAGTCTGTGCCCACGGAAGGCGCGCGGCCTTCCAGCCATTGTTCTTGCCGCGGTGGCGGTCGGCGTCGAGATCGCCTTCGAAGCCACCGACGATGTTGAAACTCTTTGTGTAGCCCACGGCCGTCAGCGCTATCGCGGCGGCACGCGACCGCGCGCCCGAACGGCACAGGAAGTAGACGGGAATGTCTTGATCAGGACCTAACGCGGCACCGGCTTCGCTCACGAAAGCTGTGTTCGGATCCATCGAGGGGAACGTCACCCATTCGATACAGTGCACGCGGCGCCCCAATTCGGTCAGATCGGGCAGGCCGACGAAGGCCCACTCCGCCGCCGTCCGGACATCGACAAGCTGGGCTCGCGGGTCCGCTTGCAGCGCCGCCCAGGCTTCCGGGGCGCTGACATCGCCTGCATAATTGGAGGGAAGGGTAGTCGCCATCTCACAACAATCCGGAAAAAAACGCCCACGCGCGCGCGGTTGAACCCGTCGCCTGAAGTATTCAATTTACCGATTTACTTAACTTTACTGCGAAGCTGCCCCAACTAGACTTCGCATCGCGAACAACACCCTCATCTGTATTTTTGTTTTGTTAGGCATTGTCTGTATCTCGCGCCCTCACCATGGCTAACACTAAGCAAAATCCCGGGGGCGGCGCAAGCGGACAAAAGGGGTACGGCGAAGATTCTATGACGAATCGATGATGCTGGCGGTATTCCTAACCGTATGTTCTTTATACTGAAAATACACGCGCCGTGGTTAATTTTGCCGAATCAGGGGCTTACCGAAGCCGAACTGTCATGCTGCACTGCACTGCGGCCTTTTGAGGTGTTCGTCAGCGCACGGACAAATAAAAACGGGCCCAAGCCAATGTTGGACCCGCCTTCACATATTATGCAAGAGTCAAGTGAGGTTACTCACTTTGACAGTTTTGCGACCCGCTTGGAAAGCCGGGAAACCTTGCGGGCGCCGGTGTTCTTATGGACAACGCCTTTTGTGACACCGCGCATGATTTCGGGCTC
>JAATGK010000150.1 GCA_015654715.1 Alphaproteobacteria bacterium | reverse complement strand
GGTGCTGCACTCCGGCGATACCATTCCGGGTTCCGCCATTGCCGCCGAGTTGAAGGAACCGGCCAAGTCTTCCAGCGCCGAGGACGGCGAGGAACCGGTCTCGCTCAGCGCCGCGGTGGAACGCCATTTGAGTAAGTATTTCGCCACCCATGGCGATCGCCTGCCGCCGCCGGGTCTTTACGACCGGGTGCTGCAGGAAATCGAGCGGCCGCTGCTCTCGATCTGCCTCGCCGCCACCCGCGGCAACCAGATCCGGGCAGCGCATTTGCTCGGCCTCAACCGCAACACTCTGCGCAAGAAAATCCGCGACCTCGGCCTGGAAGTGATTCGGGGATTGAAGTCGGAATAGCTGTTTGCCGGAGCCGCCGCGGGGGCGCGCCAGGCTCTGGACGGTGGCGGGGGCGTGCGGGCCCCCGCACACCACGCCCCCATGTTCTGCCGCAAAAATGCCTCCAATTTAACCCTAACCCGACCTCTCACCATTGCATTCTTGCAACAGGTGGCGATTGCGTTACACTGCAGGTTTCCGGAGCGGTTGGCGGAGCTTAGCACCGCACCGGCTTCCAACGGTTGAGTATGGTCGCAACAAACGTCGTGAAAACGTCGGGTTCGGGAGGGCTTTCGGGCACAGCCTGGTTGGCCGTGGGCATGGCACTGCTCGCGCTGGCTTCGGGCGCTTACCTGTACCTGTCGTTGCGCGGACTGGTGCCCACCAAGCCGACACCGCCGACGCTGATTGGCGTCGGCATTTTGCTGTTGGCGCTGGTACTTGGACTGGGCGCGCTGGTCGCTTGGCGGCTGGTGCGGTTATGGGCGGAGCGGCGCTCGGGGCGGGCCGGGGCGCGGTTGCACTCGCGGCTGGTCGGCACCTTCTCGCTGATCGCCGTCGTTCCCACCATTCTGGTGGCGGTGTTCGCCGCCGTGACCCTCAACCTCGGCATCGAATCGTGGTTCTCGAACCATGTGAAGGATGCCCTGGGCAGTGCGCTCAGGGTGGCCGAGGCCTATCAGGACGAAGCCGAGCGTGGCCTCGTCACCGACGCGCGCGACATCGTCAACACGCTGCAGAAAGACCCCGAGATCTTCGATTGGAAGACCGACAAGGTGCAGGTCGGGGTGCTGTTCACCAAGCTCGCCGACATGACGCGCAACCACGGCCTCAGCGCCTCGTTCGTGATCACGTCGAACGGCCACGTGCTGTCTTCGACGGTGCCGATCGCCAGCCGCCAGACCGATCTCGCCAATCCGCCCAAACCGAAAGCGGAAGCCTTTGCGCTGGCCCGCGACGGCACCATCGTCATCGACGGCAATCCCGACCGCGGCATCGTCTATGCCATGGTGCGCCTGACCAGCCTCAACGATGCCTACATCATTCTGGTGCGCGTCGTGGAGCCGAAGGTGATCGGCTATTACAATCACGCCCAGGACGTCGCCGCCGAATACAAGGCGCTCGAAGCCAACCGCTCCCGCATCCAGCTCGTCTTCGCCGGGCTCTACGCTGCGGTGGCGCTGGTGGTCCTGCTGGCGGCGATTTGGCTGGGTCTATGGGCCGCCAACCGCATCGTGCGGCCGATTTCGCGCCTGATCAGCGCCGCCGAACGCGTCTCCGAAGGCGATCTGAAAGCCCAGGTCTACGTCGAAAAGGGCGACGACGAGCTTGCCAGTCTCGGTCACGCCTTCAACCGCATGACCGAGCAGCTCGACGGCCAGCGCGGCGCGCTGATCGCGGCCAACAAGCAGATCGACGAACGCCGCCGCTTTACCGAAACTGTTTTGGCCGGCGTGTCGGCTGGCGTGATCGGCGTCGATGCCGACGGCAAGATCACCATCGTCAATCGCGCTGCTGCACGCCTCTTGAATGCCACGCCCGACGAACTCGAAGGCCAGCATTACGCCGAAGCGGTGCCGGAACTGGCGGTCTTGATCCGCCGCGCCATCACCGAACCGGTCGGCCGTTCCAGCGGCGAGGCGACCGTCAAGCGCGGCACCACCACGCGACAGTTGTCGGTGCAGGTGACGGGCGAACACGGCCTGCAATCGACCGGTTTCGTCGCCACCTTCGACGACATCACCGATCTCGTCTCGGCGCAGCGCACCGCCGCCTGGGCCGACATCGCCCGCCGCATCGCGCATGAAATCAAGAATCCGCTGACCCCGATCCAGCTTTCGGCCGAGCGCTTGAAGCGCAAATATCTGGACGTCATCGGCGACGACAAGGCGGTGTTTGAGCAGTGCACCAACACCATCATCCGCCAGGTCGGCGACATCGGCCGCATGGTCGACGAGTTTTCGTCTTTTGCGCGGATGCCGACGCCGGTGATGCGCCGCGAATGCGCCCAGGAACTGATGTCGCAACCTTTGTTCCTGCAGCGCGAAGCCCATCCCGAGATCGCCTTCGAGACCCACATCCCGAAGGACATGGTCTATTTCGAAGGTGACGGCCGCCTCATCAGTCAGGCGCTCACCAACATCATCAAGAACGCCACCGAAGGTATCGCTAGCCGCGTTGCCGCCGGCGACGACACGCCCGGAAAAATCGCGGTTGCCATCGATACGACAGACACGATGCTTGCCTTCCGGGTCACCGACAACGGCATCGGTCTGCCGGCCGAGCACAGGCATCGTCTGACCGAACCGTATGTCACCACGCGTGCGAAGGGCACCGGCCTCGGCCTTGCCATCGTGCGCAAAGTCATGGAGGACCATGGCGGCGAGGTTCTCCTCGAAGACGCCGCGGAAGACGGGAAGGGCGCGCGCGTATCGCTCGTGCTTCCCCTCAAGCAAAAAACTGTGCGTGAAAAAGGTCTAATCGATGAGCAAACACGGATTGCCACTCGCGTCTGAAATCCTGGTCGTCGACGACGAAGAGGATATTCGCGATCTGATCGCCGGGATTCTCGGTGATGAGGGTTATGAAACGCGAGTTGCTGCCGACAGCGATACCGCGCTCAATGCCTTGCGCCAGCGGCGGCCGCAGGTCGTTGTGCTCGACATCTGGTTGCAGGGCAGCCGTCTCGACGGTATCCAGGTGTTGGATACGATCAAGCGCGAGCATCCCGATCTGCCGGTGGTGATGATCTCCGGTCACGGCACCATCGAGACGGCCGTCGCTTCGATCAAAAAAGGCGCCTACGACTTCATCGAGAAGCCGTTCAAGGCCGACCGCTTGATTCATGTCGTCCATCGCGCGCTGGAAGCGGCGCGTCTGAAGCGCGAAGTGCAGGAATTGAAACTGAAAGCGGGCGAGGAAACCGATCTGATCGGCCAGTCCTCCGCCATCGCGCAAACCCGCCAGGCGGTGGAAAAAATCGCGCCGACCAACAGCCGCGTCTTCATTTCCGGCCCGCCGGGTTGCGGCAAAGAATTGCTCGCGCGCCTGATCCACGCCCGTTCGCGCCGCGCCGGCAATGCATTCGTGGCGGTCAACTGCGCTACCATGGCGCCGGACCGCATCGAGACCGAACTGTTCGGCGCCGAAGGGGGCGAAGGCCCGCGCAAGATCGGATTTCTCGAGCTCGCCCATAACGGCACGCTGTTCCTCGACGAGGTCGGCGATATGCCGCTCGAAACCCAAGGCAAGGTGTTGCGCGTGCTGGTCGACCAGACCTTTACGCGGGTTGGCGGTTCGACGCGCGTGCAAGTGGATGCCCGCGTGATCTCGTCAACCTCCAGCGACCTGCGCAGTGAAATCGGCGCCGGCAAATTCCGCGAGGACCTTTATCATCGCCTCAACGTGGTGCCGGTGCGCGTGCCGCCGCTGAGTGAGCGTCGTGACGACATTCCGCTTCTGGTGCAGCATTTCATGAAGCGGCTCAGTGCGGCCTCGGGCCTGCCGATCCGCGAGATCGGCGACGACGCCATGGCGGTGCTGCAAGCCCACAACTGGCCGGGCAATGTCCGCCAGCTTCGCAATGTGGTGGAACGGCTGCTGATCCTGGCCACCGACGATGCGGCGCAAGCAATTTCCGCCGACCTGCTTCCCTCCGATCTCGGCGCCAATGCGCAGTGGGGCGGAGGCGGGCGTTCGGACATCGTCATCTCGCTACCCTTGCGCGAAGCCCGTGAAATCTTCGAACGCGATTATTTGATCGCCCAGATCAACCGCTTCGGCGGCAACATCTCGCGCACCGCGGCGTTCATCGGCATGGAACGCTCGGCGCTCCATCGCAAACTGAAATCCCTCGGCGTCGGCTCCAACCTGACCGGCCGCGAAGGCGTCAGCGCATAGCAATCACCTCCCCCTTGGCTTGCCGCGGCGAAGCCCGCGGGGCGAAGCCGGGCGGGGAGGTCCAATTCGCGAAAGCGAATTGGGGTGGGGGACCGTCGCTCGCGATTGCACCTCCCCCCATCCGGATCGCTTCGCTCTCCGGCTTCCCCACAAGGGGGAGGCAATCCAAAGGCATCTCCCCATGAAATGGTCATCCCGCAACCCTGCCGGCCGGATCGCTTATGTCGACGGCCGCTATCTCGCTCACGGCGACGCCTGTGTGCACGTGGAGGATCGCGGGCTGCAGCTTGGCGATTCCATCTACGAAGTTTGCCGCATTACCGAGGGCCGTTTCCTCGATGAAGAAGAACATCTCGACCGGCTGGAACGCTCGCTCGGCGAGATCGAGATGGCGATGCCGGTCGGTCGCGCGGCGCTCAAATTCATCATGCGTGAGGTCACCCGCCGCAATGCGGTTACCGACGGTCTGCTCTATCTTCAAGTCACCCGCGGCGCGGCCCATCGCGACCATCCGATTCCGAACCCTGTCGGAAAACCGACACTGATCGTCACCGCCCATCGTCTCGACACGGCTGCGATCGACCGCCGCCGCCGCGAGGGCGTCGCCGTCATCACTCAGCCGGATCAGCGTTGGGCCAGATGCGACATTAAGACCACGCAACTGCTGGCCAATCTGCTCGCCAAAACGGCCGCCCGCCGGGCCGGTGCTTATGAGGTCTGGTTCACCGATGACACCGGTTTTGTCACCGAAGGCGCCTCCACCACGGCCTGGATTGTGGACCGGGCAGGGCGCCTCATCACCCGTAATTTGACCCAGGCGATCCTGCCCGGCGTCACCCGGCGGGTACTGCTACAGGCTGCGGCGGAAGCCAAAATTCCCGTTTTAGAACGGGCCTTCACGCCCGCCGAAGCCGTGGCCGCTCGCGAGGCGTTTCTCACCGCCGCCTCGGCCGCAGCGATCCCGATCGTAGCGGTCGACGGCCGCCCGGTCGGCGACGGCAAGCCCGGGCCGCTGACCCGGCGCCTGGCCGAGCTTTACGCCGCGAAGGCCTAAACCGGGGCGAACGGCACCGTACGGGCCACGCCGCAAGTTTTTGCTTGAGGGTTTCATCTAGGTCCCCGAACCCCTTATGCTGTACCGACACGCTTCGCGGGGGACGCGGGGCCAATAAGCAGACGGGTATAAAGATGAGCGAAAAACAACAAAACCTGCAGGACACGTTTTTGAATGCAGTCCGGAAGTCGAAATCCTCCGTAACGATCTTTCTGGTGAATGGGGTGAAGCTTCAGGGAAATATCACATGGTTTGATAATTTCTGCGTACTGCTGCGCCGCGACGGCCAGGCCCAACTCGTGTACAAGCATGCGATATCCACGGTGATGCCGATGGGGCCGATCCAGCTCCAGGAGCAGGAAATTGCTGCTGAAACTGTATAAGCTTTGAGCGATAGTGAAGACCTTGCCGTGCGTCCGCGCACGGCCGTTGTCGTGCACGTTGAGCCGAAGTCGCGCGCCGTGACCCACGACCGCGATGCGGACGCGCGCTTGGCGGAGGCGGTCGGCCTGACGGCTGCCATCGGCCTTAATGTTGTCTCTCGCCACATCGTGTCCCTGGGGCGCCCGATCCCCGCAACTCTGATCGGTTCCGGCAAGGTCGAAGAGATCGCTGCCGATTGCGCCGACGTCAAGCCCGAAGTGGTGATCGTCAACGCCCAGCTCTCACCGGTGCAACAGCGCAACCTTGAGCGCGAATGGAAGACTAAGGTCCTCGACCGCACCGCGCTGATCCTGGAGATCTTCGGCGAACGGGCGCGGACCCGTGAAGGCCGGCTTCAGGTCGAGTTGGCCCATCTGACCTGGCAGCGTTCCCGCCTGGTGCGGTCGTGGACCCATCTGGAGCGCCAGCGCGGCGGCTTCGGCTTCCTCGGCGGCCC
>JAATGK010000098.1 GCA_015654715.1 Alphaproteobacteria bacterium | reverse complement strand
GTGCTCTTTTCCCGCCCGGATCGCCTTGGCCTTCAATGGCGCCAGCGTGTAACCGGGACGCAGTACGACAGCCACAGGCACGCGGGCGACAATGTCCTGCCAGTGCTGCCAGCGATGAAACTGCTCCAGATTGTCGCTGCCCATCAGCCAGATGAAGCGCACCAGCGGAAAGCGGGTCTTGAGAACCCGGATCGTGTCGTTGGTATAACGGCTTGCGATGATCCGCTCGAGGTCGGTGACGATCAGGCGGCGGTCGCCGCTGGCAATGTTTCGCGCGCTTTGCAGGCGTTGTTCGAGCGCCATCATGCCGGCGACCGGCTTCAGCGGGTTCTGCGGCGACACCAGGAACCAGACGTAATCGAGCTTCAGCCGCCGCAGGGCCGTGTCGGCGACATAGCGATGCCCCGCATGGGCCGGATTGAACGAGCCGCCCAACAGGCCGATGCGAAGACCTTTGGCGATAGGGCCGGGCGCGCGCAGGAAGGTCATCAGGGCCGGGTCTGTCCGTTACCGCGCACGGCGTATTTGAAGGTCGTGAGCTGTTCGACGCCCACGGGCCCGCGGGCGTGCAGCTTGCCGGTGCCGATGCCGATTTCGGCGCCCATGCCGAACTCGCCGCCGTCGGCAAATTGGGTGGAGGCGTTCCAGATCACGATGGCGGAATCGACGCCGTCCAGGAAGCGCTCCGCCGCCAGCCGGTCTTCGGTGATGATCGCCTCGGTATGATGGCTGCCGTATTTTTCGATGTGCGCGATGGCTTCCTCGACGCCGTCGACCATCTTCACCGCAATAATGGCATCGAGATATTCGGTGCGCCAATCGGCTTCGGTGGCGGGTTTGGCAGCAGGATAGATCGCCCACACCGCATCGTCGGCGCGGATTTCGCAGCCCTTGGCGGCAAGATCATCAAGGATCTGAATGATCAGCTCTTTCGCCACGCCGCGATCGACCAGCAAGGTTTCGGTGGCGCCGCAAACGCCGGTGCGCCGCAGCTTGGCATTGACGATGATGCTGCGCGCCTTCTCGGGATCGGCATCGGCGTGAACGTAGGTGTGGCAGATGCCTTCGAGATGCGCCAGCACCGGTACCCGCGCCTCGCTTTGCACCCGCGCCACCAGCGATTTGCCGCCGCGCGGAATGATGAGATCGACGCTGCCGGAGAGCCCTTGCAGCAACAGACCGACCGCGGCGCGATCGGTGGTGGGCACCAACTGAACGACGTCCGCGGGCAACCCGGCCGCGCTGAGGCCTACCTGTAATGCTTGCAGGATCGCCGCCGAGGATTTGGCCGAATCCGAACCGCCGCGCAAAATCACCGCGTTGCCCGATTTCAGGCACAGCGCAGCGGCGTCGGCGGTGACGTTGGGGCGGCTCTCGTAAATGATGCCGATGACGCCGATCGGCGTCGCAACGCGGGCGATGTCGAGACCGTTGGGCCGCGACCAGCGTGCCAACTCCCGTCCGACCGGATCGGGCAGGGCGGCGATGTCTTCCAGCGCCTTGGCGATGGCTTCCACCCGTTTGTCGTCGAGTTTCAGGCGATCGAGCATTGCGGCCGAGGTGCCGTTCGCCGCCGCGGTGGCCATGTCGTCGGCATTGGCGGCGAGAATGGCGGGCGCGGCCGTGCGTAATGCGCTCGCAGCGGCAACAAGGGCGCTGTTCTTGGCCGCGGTGGAGGCTTCGCGGATGGCGCGTGCGGCGGCGCGGGCCGCGGTGCCGATGGCATTCATCTGGGTCGAGAGGTCGTCGCTCATAGCTCCACCGTCAAAGTCAGGTCGTCGCGATGAATGATTTCGTCGCGGCCACGATAGCCGAGGATAGCCTCAATCTCGAGGCTGCGTTTGCCGGCGATGCGCTCGGCGTCGGAGGCGTTGTAGGCGACGAGGCCGCGGGCGATTTCGTGACCTTGCTGATCCAGCACCGCCACCGGATCGCCGCGTTCGAAACGGCCGTCGATCTGGCGGATGCCGATGGGCAAAAGGCTGGAACCGGTTTTGAGGGCCCGCACGGCGCCGTCGTCGATGATGAGCGCGCCTTGGGGATGCAGCACGTCGCCGATCCAGCGCTTGCGGGCGGTGGCCGGCGTATCGCAAGCGAAGAAACGGGTCGCGCGCGCTGTTTTGCTGCGGATGGCGGCGATCGGGTTCAGCGTCTTGCCTTTGGCGATCATCACGTCGCTGCCGGCGGCGACCGCGATTTTGGCGGCGATGATTTTCGAAATCATGCCGCCGCGGCCGAGGCCGGACACCGAGCCGCCCGCCATGGCTTCAATCTCCGGCGTGATTACCGGGACTTCGGCAATGTGCTCAGCGGCGGGCTCAAGATTGGGATTGGCCGTATACAGACCATCGACGTCCGAGAGCAGGATTAGGCAATCGGCTTCCATCATCGAGGCAACGCGGGCCGCGAGTTGGTCGTTGTCGCCGAACTGAATTTCGCTGGTCGCCACGGTGTCGTTTTCGTTGATCACCGGCACCGCGGCAAGTTCCAGCAGCGTCTTCAAGGTGGCGCGGGCATTCAAATAACGGCGACGGTTTTCGGTGTCGTCGAGGGTCAGCAACACCTGCGCCGCGGCGATGTCTTCGCCCCGCAGCACTTCGGCCCACGCCCCGGCGAGGCGTACTTGCCCCGCGGCGGCGGCGGCCTGGCTTTCTTCGAGGCGCAAGGCCCCACGCTTCAGCTTCAGGGCGCGGCGGCCCAGCGCGATGGCGCCGGAGGAGACCAGCACCACTTGTTTGCCTTCACGCTTCAACGCGGCGATGTCGGCGGCGAGCGACTTCAGCCATTCGCGGCGGAGCGACCCGGTGGCGGCATCGACCAACAGCGACGAGCCGACCTTGATGACAATCAGACGTGCCTTGGCGAGCACGTCGCTCACGGCTGCCATTCCTTTTTCGGCGCGTTGGCTTTCTT
>JAATGK010000061.1 GCA_015654715.1 Alphaproteobacteria bacterium | reverse complement strand
TCGATGGTCTGACGTTCGAAGCCCAAGAGATCGAGGAAGAAGTTGCCCATGCGCCGCGATTCAACATGCTGCGGATGGAAGACGAAGGCCGAGCAGCGATCCTGAGATTCGATGCAGGACTGCACTTGCGGTGCGAGATGATCGAAGCTCATCGTCGAGCGCGGCATGAAGCGCTCGATCACGCCGAGATAGGACAGAACCTCGACATTCGGCGTGGTCGCCGTATCGAAGCCCAGCTTCGGCAAATCGGTCAGGCGCGTCTGGCCCGGAACAACGTCCGTGTACGCCGATTGCACCTGCTCGTAAGTTACGAAGGAATTCTGGGAGACCTTTGTTTCGTGCGGTAGAAGCCCCAACCCGCCGCAACCCACCAGAGACAGCATGAAGGTCGCACTGACAAACGTCTTAAGCCCGCGGCTTGAGCCGCCTACTACCCCGTTGTCCATTCACCCCACCAACCCAAAGAGACATTAGGATTTTGTTTATCATTCACGGTAACGAATTTTGGCGAGATTGGGAAGCGAGATGGCGGAACTAAGGCAAATTCCGCGCGAATATGGTTAAGACCGAAACCGCTTTTTGAACAATCTGCGACACTTCCGTTTTTAAAAACTAAAACCAATTGAAGTTTCGACGCGCTGCGACAGCGGGCAACGGAATGGCTCCTCGCGTTTTGCTATCGCGAACGGAATCTGCACGGCAAAACCGCGTGGTATGTGCACCTGCAAAATGCTGCCGCCACCGCTTTGCCGGACGGTGTCGCGGGGGATCGCAATTATGTGACTCGCACAGCACAAGGCGCAGCCCGGGGTAAGGCGCAAAACACCCGCCGCAATACTACCTGGCGTAGACAAAGGCGGCTCCGCCGGTGAGACCCCGTCCTTTTTGCCGCAGGCGTCGTAGCCTGGGTGTTGACAGCCAGGGCATGATGCCGGCCTGTGCGAATGATGCAGATATCGCGACCTCTCCTCTGCTTGATTTTTGGTTTTCTCGGCGCCGCCGCGGCGAACGCGGAGCCGTCGGTGCTGGCCACGCTGAAGCCTGTCCATTCCCTGGTCGCCGGCGTGATGGAAGGCGCCGGCAAGCCGGAGCTCCTCATCGGCGGGGCGCTGTCGGAACACTCCTATGCCCTGAAACCCTCCGATGCCCGCAAGCTGCGCGCGGCGGCGCTGGTCTTTGAGATCGGCCCCGACATGGAGACCTATCTCATCGGCGCGCTGGCGGGCGCGAGCGGACGGGTGGTCGTTCTGGAACAGGCGCCGGGGGTTCGCTTGCAGCCGGCGCGGCGCGGCGGACTTTGGGGCGATGACGGCGATCACGACCACGGGCCAACAGACCCTCACATCTGGCTCGATCCGCAAAACGCCATCGCCATGACGCGGGCGATCGCCGAGGCGCTTGCCAAGACCGATCCCGCCCATGCCGGGCTCTATCGCACCAATGCGGCGCGCCAGATTATGGGGCTTGAGGCTCTCGACCGCGAGATCGCCGCCACCCTCGCCCCCGTCAAGAACCGGCCATATCTCGTGTTCCACGACGCCTATCACTATTTCGAGGCGCGCTACGGCCTGCATCCCGCCGGTGCGGTGACCGTCGCACCCGACCGGCCGGTCGGCGCCCGCCGCATCACCGAGCTGCGACAAGCGGTGGCATCGGGGCGCACGATCTGTCTTTTCCGCGAGCCGCAATTCCCGCCCAAGCTGATCGAGACCCTCGACCAGGACACGGGTGGCAGGAGTTCGGCCCGCATCGGCGTGCTCGACCCCCTGGGGGCGGAACTTGAACCGGGGCCGAAGCTTTACCCAGCGCTGATACGCAATCTGGCGCAGTCGCTGGCCGGCTGTTTAACGAAGAAAAGTTAGCCTCGTTCCAAAGTCGAAATGGTTGTTTTATCGCGCTTTTGGACGGAAAACCGGATTCCACTTTTCCTGAAAGCGCTTTATGGTCCCGCCAGCCTGGTCGCCCGTCTGGGGACAGGTCCCATCCATTCGCCCTTCCCGGACACCGTCCGATGATGAAGACCTACCTGTCGCTGAACGGCGGCCTCAGAATTGTTCCGGATGCGGACAGCGCGGCGCTGCCGCACGAGGCGCTGTGGATCGACTTGTTCGATCCGTCGCCGGAGGAGCGCCAGGCCGTCAACAACACCCTCGGCGTCGACCTGCCGACCCGCGCCGACATGGAAGAAATCGAGGTCTCGTCGCGCCTCTACGCCGAGAACGGTGCGCTTTTTATGACCGCACTGGTGCTGGCCAATTCCGGCACCGAAAATCCGGTCGCCGGCGTGGTGACGTTCGCGCTCATCCGCAACACCCTCATCACCATCCGCTATACCGAGCCGCAGCCCTTTCGCACCTTCGAGGCGCGCTGCCGCCGCGGCTCCGTTCCCGCCACCAAGGCCGAGAACGTGCTGCTTGATCTGCTCGACGTCATCATCGACCGGCTCGCCGACATCCAGGAACGCGCCTCGACCGAGATCGAGGTGATCAGTCGCGACATCTTCGATCCCGACAACACCCAACACCCGATCACGTCGCGCGAATTCCAGGACGTGCTGCGGGCGCTGGGCCGCAAGCACGATCTCGCCGGCAAAATTCGCGAAAGCCTGCTCACCATTTCGCGCACGCTCGCCTTCCTGCAGCAGGCCATGGACAACAAGGCCAACATGGACGTGCTGCCGCACGTCAAGACGCTGACCCGCGACGTCAACTCGCTGCAGGACCATCTCAATTATCTCGTCAGCCGTCTCAGCTATCTGCTCGATGCCACTCTCGGCCTCATCAACATCGATCAGAACAACATCATCAAGATCATGTCGGTGGCGGCGATGGTGTTCCTGCCGCCGACGCTGTTCGCCTCGATCTGGGGCATGAACTTCCATCACATGCCGGAGTTGGGCGAAGTCTGGGCCTATCCTTTGGCCTGGGTGGTGATGATCGTGTCGGCCGTGGTTCCTTATATCTGGTTTAAGCGTAAAGGCTGGCTTTGAGAGATTCGACACGCGCTATTGCGCTGAAGCTCGGTCAGACGCTGACATTCTCGCTTATGTACGCCGCCATCAAACTGGCGGGAGACGTGCCCATCGGCCAGGTCGTGTTCTTCCGCGGCTTCTTCGCGCTGATCCCGCTCTTCATCTGGACTTTCTTTACCGTCGGGCCCCGCGCCGCCATCGCCACCCGGCGCCCGGCCTATCACGTGGTCCGCGCCGTGCTCGGCACCACCTCGATGTTCACCAGCTTCCTGGCGGTGCAACTGTTGCCGCTGGTGACGGTGACCGCCTTCAATTTCGTGCAGCCGATCTTCGCCGTGATCCTGGCGGCGGTCTTCCTCAGCGAACGCGTCGGCAAATACCGCTGGGGGGCGGTGATCGTCGGCTTCCTCGGCGTCTTGGTCATGATCGAGCCCCATGGCGGGCTCGCGGCGCTCGTCACTCTCAAGCTGTCGCGCGGCGTGATCTACGCTTTGTTGTCGTCGTTCCTCACCGCCGTCGTGGTGGTGTGGATCCGTCAGATGAGCGCCACCGAACGCTCGGAAGCCATCGTGTTCTACTTCATGACGGCCTGCGCCGCCGCGGGCGCCGTGTTCATGCTGTGGAACCACGTGGCGATGACCCCGGCGATGACATTCTGGCTGGTGCTGTGCGGCCTTCTCGGCGGCATCGGCCAGCTCGCCATGACCTATTCCTATCGCTACGGCGAACCCTCGCTGCTGGCGCCGTTCGACTACACCGCGATGCTCTGGGCCATGCTGCTCGGCTGGTTCGTGCTCGGCGAAATGCCGGAAATCCTGGTGCTGGCGGGCGCCGGCGTGGTGATCGGCTCGGGCCTGTTCATCGCCTGGCGCGAATATCACCTGAAGGTCGCGATCCCGATGGAGCGGTTGACGTAGCCGATCTTGTCATCCCGGGCGAGGGATCGCCGAGCGCGACGAAAACGCTATATTACCCTCCCAATTCGAATCG
>JAATGK010000210.1 GCA_015654715.1 Alphaproteobacteria bacterium | reverse complement strand
TGCCGCGGTCAATGCCGGCCGCTGGGACGGCACCACTGTGGCACTCTCGCCGGACTTGCTGGCGGGCTGTGCGGTCGTGGTCGATGCGCTCTGTGGGGCCGGTTTGTCGCGACCGCTCGATGGTGTCGCGCGCGAGACCGTGATTGCCCTCAACGCTTCCGCCGCCGACGTCGTGGCCGTGGACGTGCCGAGCGGGCTGCACGGCGATCTCGGCCGTTCGATGGATGGGCTTTGTGTCGCGGCCGACGTAACGGTGACGTTCTTCCGCCTCAAACCGGCGCATGTGCTGATGCCGGGACGGATCGCTTGCGGCCACGTTGAGCTGGCGCAAATCGGCATTCCCGATGCGGCGCTGGAAAAAATCGGCCCGAAGATTTTCGTCAACGGCAAACGGCTGTGGGGCAGGGCCTATCCCAAGCCCGAGCCGCTGGCGCACAAATATGCTCGCGGCCATGCGGTGGTGGTGTCGGGTCCGGCACAGGCCACCGGCGCGGCCCGGCTGGCCGCCCGCGGGGCGCTGCGCATCGGGGCGGGCCTCGTCAGTGTGGCCAGTCCGCGCGAGGCGGTGGCGATCAACGCCGCGCATCTGACCGCGATCATGGTCAAGCCGTTCGAGGGGGCGGCGGGGCTGGCCGAATTGCTGCAGGACAAGCGCTTCAACGTGGTCGCCATCGGACCCGGTTGCGGCGTTGGCGATGCCACCAAGGCCCTCGTGGAAATCGCCTTGAGCAAGCAATGCGTCCTCGATGCCGATGCGCTGACCTCGTTTAAGGCCGATCCGGGCTACCTGTTCCAGCGGCTCCATCCCGGCATTGTGCTGACGCCGCATGAAGGCGAATTCGAGCGGCTGTTTCCCGGCTTGCTGGCCAAATCGCCCAACCGCATCGCAGCGGTGCGCACCGCCGCGGCCGCCGCCGGATGTGTCGTGCTGTTGAAAGGTCCCGATACCGCCGTAGCTGCCCCCGACGGGCGGGTGTCGGTCGCCACCAACGCGCCGCCCTGGCTGGCCACTGCCGGAGCGGGCGATGTGCTGACCGGCTTCATCCTGGGGCTTTTGGCGCAGCATATGGATCCGTTCCTGGCCGCCTCGGCAGCGGTCTGGATGCATGGCCTCGCCGCCACTCATTTCGGTCCCGGCCTGATCGCCGAAGACCTGCCGGAACAACTGCCCGCTCTTTTGCGGCGCCTTTACGAAGAGATTTAGCTCCATGATTCCCAATTGGCTCAAATACGCCCGCGAATTGCAGGCCGCGGCGCAGACCGGGCTGACTTATGCTGCCAACAAATATGAGAAGGATCGCTACGAGCATCTTGGCGATCTCGCGGCGCGCATGATGGTGGAAGGTTCGGGCGAACCGCTGGAACTGGTCAAAGGCGCGTTCGCCGAGCAGAAGGGCTATTGCACGCCGAAGGTCGATGTCCGCGGCTGCATTTATCGCGAAGGCGAGATTCTTCTGGTCAGCGAACTCGCCGATGGCGGGCGCTGGACCATGCCGGGCGGTTTCTCCGATCCCAACGAAGGGCCGAGCGAAAGCTGCGCCCGCGAAGTCGCGGAAGAAGCCGGGCTGATCGTCAAAATCAACAAGCTGTGCGGCATCTACGACCGCGACAAGCGTGGCGGCACCAGCCCGTATCCGTTCCATATCTACAAGCTGTTTTTCCTCTGCGAGGTGACCGGCACCTGCCAGAAATCCGCGCTCGAAACCGGCGATCCCAAATGGTTTCCGGTGAACGCGCTGCCCGAACTGTCGCTCGACCGTACCAGCCCCTGGCACGTCGCCCGGATGTACGAGCATTTCCAGCATCCCGAGATGCCGGCGGATTGGGATTGAAAGAACAACCTCCCCCTTGAGGGCCCTTGTGGGGAGGCCGAAATGCGCAGCCGCTTTCGGCGCATTGCGGAATCGCTTTGGCTGCGACATACCCCTCCCCGAAAACGCCGCTGGCGTTTTCGACCCTCCCTCATGGGGAGGGTGATAAGGAGCGCAGGCGGTTCTCATCACTGGCCGATAAAACCAATGCAAAATATCCTCATCCGCCGGGTCGAGCCGGGCGATTTGCCGGCGCTGCTGGCGATCTACAATCACTATATCGAGACCACCGCGATCACCTTCGATCTCGAACCGAAGACCTTGGCGCAGCGCCAGGTGTGGCTCGACGGCTTCGCGCCGACCGGGCGGCACCAGTGTTTTGTGGCGGTGAAGGACGGCGAGGCGATCGGCTGGGCCTCCACCGGCGAGTTCCGCGAGAAGGCTGCTTACGACGGCACCGTAGAAACCAGCATTTATCTGAAGCCCGGCGAAGCCGGCCATGGGCTCGGCCGCCGTCTGTTCGACACCCTGTTTGCCGCCCTCAGGTCCGAGGACGTGCACGTCGCCATCGGGGTCATCACCCTGCCGAACACGCCGTCGGTGGGCCTGCACCGGGCTTGCGGCTTCGAACTGGCGGGCACCCTCAAACAGTCCGGGCGCAAGTTCGGCCGGTTCTGGGACGTCGGCCTGTACCAAAAGCTGTTCTGAGAGCCCCCGATTCGGGGCCCGAGCCGCCTTTTCCCCTATTCCCCGCCGCCGGGCGCCTCCGATCCGGCTCCGGGCT
>JAATGK010000036.1 GCA_015654715.1 Alphaproteobacteria bacterium | reverse complement strand
GGCCGTGAGCTTGCCGTCTTTGCCTGTCGCCGCGGTCAAGGCGACGAAATCGTTTTGCTTGATGGCGTTGAAGTCGCTGCGCGTGTTGGCGATCACCTTGGCCTCTGGCGCCAGAGTCACCGCAACGATGGCGCCCTTCGCCGTCTTTAAGCTCAGCACCGGGGCGGCGAACGAAACGATGGCACCGGTGAGGTGTTGGGGGGGCACCGTCTCGGCCGCCGCGGGTGCGGCGATCAGCGCCGCGAGCAACGCGAAGGTGGCAAGGCGCATCAATTCCCCTCCCTCAAAGCAGGCTGGGAAAGTGCGCGTATCGGCGAAAATCTGCAAGACGCCTAATGCTTGGCGTTGAGCGGTTTGCGGAATTTCAGCACGAACTGGTCGGTGTGGCCGCGGATCGCCGGATCGAACACCGCCAGGGCATGTGTATCCGCTGGATTGCGCAGCACATTGCTTTCGCCTGCCAGTTCAAATCCGGCCGCTGTCACTTCGGCCTTCACGGTCGCCTCGTCGATACGGTGCAGGGTGCTGGTGTCGCGCACACCCGAACCGGCCTCGGCGGCATGATCGAGCACGATGAAATACCCGCCCGGTTTCAGCGCTGCGAACGCCGCCTTGTCGACCGCCGCCGTATCCGCCAGGTTGCCGTTCTTGAGATCGTGATAGTTCTGCGACGTCCAGATGATGTCGAGCTTCTCCGGCACCGCAAGGGCGCTGAGGCTTGCCCGTACTACCGTCACATTGGGATAGGCTGCCGTCACGGCCTGCACCGGCGGCTCTTTGCCTTTTAAGAAAATGTCGAACTCGGTCGGCTGATAGGCATAGACGTGGCCCTCAGGCCCCACCGCCGCGGCGAACAGGCGGGTGAAATAACCCCCGCCCGGGATCACATCCATCACCTTCATGCCGGAGCGGACACCGGCAAAAGCGAGCATATCGGCGGGTTTGCGTGTCTCGTCATGCGCGACGTCGGCGGCCGGGCGCCGGGTGTCGCTGAGGACCGAGGCAAGATCGGAACCTGCCGCCATCGCCGCCACGGCGAAAGTCGCACAAAGAGTGAATATCCAGTTACGCATCATATCTTCTCTCCCTGTCGTATGGCAAAATATGACACGGAAGACGCAGACGCGTCTGCACGCGAGTATACATGACCGGCGACAATTCCGACGTTACGGCATCTCTCGATACCATGCACCTGTTGCCTGTCGACACGATCGACGCGCTCTCGGGTGGCATATCTTGCGACGTTTACAAGGTAACCGCGCCCGCCCGTACCTTCGTGGTCAAGCGCGCGCTTTCCAAGCTGCGGGTTGCCGCCGATTGGCGTGCCCCGGCCGAGCGCAGTCATGCCGAAGTCGCCTGGATGCGGCTGGTCGGCGGGATCAATCCCGATTGGGTGCCGCAAATCCTCGGCGAGGACCGTCCGCGCCACATCTTCGCAATGGAACACTTTCCGCCCGAGACACATCCGGTGTGGAAAACCGAGCTTGCAAGCGGCCGTGCTGATCCTGCTTTCGCCGCCCTGGTGGGTGCCACGCTCGCCCGCATTCACAGCGAGACCGCGGGCCGCGACGACTTTGCGCGGCAGTTCGCCAATGGCGTTCAGTTCCATGCCTTGCGTGTCGATGCTTATCTCCTCTTCGCTGCCGCGCGCCATCCCGATGTCGCGCCGGTGATCCGCACCATGGCGAAGAGCCTCGCCGCTGCGCGCATCGCGCTGATGCACGGCAACGTCGGTCCCAACAACATCCTCATCGGTCCCGAGGGGCCGGTGTTCCTCGGCGCCGAAACCAGCTGCTACGGCGATCCCGCGTTCGATCTCGCCTTCTGTCTCAATCATCTTCTGCTCAAGGCGGTATGGCACCGCGAATTTGCCCCCGCTTATGCTGCCTGTTTCTCGGCGTTCATCGATGCCTATTTTGCGGACGCCCGTTGGGAGGCGCGTCATGGCCTCGAGCGGCGCACCGCAAGCTTGCTTTCCGCATTTCTCTTGGCGCGGATCGACGGCAAATCGCCGGTCGACTACCTCACCGACGCCGACCAAACCTTTGTGCGCGCGCTGGCCAAGGAATTCCTCGCCGACATTCCGAGCCACCTGCAATATATGCAGGACCGCTGGACAGAGGCGCTGTCGTCCCGTCAAATATAACAAGAACAAATTTTGGCGGGGTAGATGAGTATTTTTGCGCGGCGCAAGTCGATCGATGGCGTTCACGATAACCCGGGTAGCGAGCGTTTGGTTCCGACGCTGTCGTGGCCGCATCTGGTGGCGCTGGGCGTCGGCGGCATTGTCGGCACCGGCATCTACACCTTGATCGGGCAGGCGGCGGGGCTCGCCGGTCCGGGCATGATCATCTCTTTCCTCATTGCGGGCGTGGTCAGCGCCTGCGCCGCGCTCAGTTATGCCGAGATGGCGACCATGATGCCTGCCGCCGGCAGCGCTTACACCTACAGCTATGTTGCGATGGGCGAGCCGATCGCCTGGTTCGTCGGCTGGACTTGATCCTCGAATACACGGTGGTCTGCGCCGCGGTGGCGGTCGGCTGGTCGGCGTATGCGGCCGGCTTCCTGGCGTGGCTGCATCTGCCGATTGCCCCCACCTTGCTCGCCGGACCGGTTGCAGGCGGCCTCATCAATCTGCCCGCAGTAGGCATTTCGCTCTGCGTTGCAGCCTTGCTGGCGGCCGGAACGCGCGAGAGCGCCACCGTCAATTTCGTGCTGGTGCTGGTCAAGCTCGCGGCACTCGCCGCCTTCATCGCGCTCGCTTTGCCCGCCTTCGATTCCCAACACTTCAAACCCTTTCTGCCTTACGGTATCGCCACGCTCGGCCCTGACGGCGCAAAACTCGGCGTGCTGCCCGCCGCGTCCCTGATCTTCTTTGCCTTCTACGGCTTCGACACCATTTCTACCGCCGCCGAAGAGGCCAAGCGGCCGGCACGCGATCTGTCCATCGGCATCGTCGGTTCGATGCTCTTGTGCACCGCGATTTACATTGTCGTGGCGATCACGGCGATCGGGGCGGTGCCGGCGAAAACCTTCGCCCCCAGCGCCGAGCCGCTGGCGCTGATCTTGCGCACCCTCGGCCAATCGAACTGGTCCGCGGTGATCGGCGGCGCGGCGGTGCTGGCGTTTCCGACCGTGATCATGGTCTTCATGTACGGCCAGAGCCGCATCTTTTTCGTCATGGCCCGTGACCGGCTGCTGCCCGGCGGGCTTGCCAAAGTGAATGCGAAAACCGGCACCCCGATTGCCGTCACCATTTTTACCGGCGTCGTCGCGGCGGTGATTGCAGGTCTGGCGCCATTGAAGCTGATCGCCGAACTGGCCAATTCCGGCACCCTGTGCGCCTTCGTCGCCGTCTCGCTGTCGATGCTGCTGCTGCGCCGCCAAGACCCAAAGCGGCCGCGCATTTTCCGCACGCCGCTGGCCTGGCTGGTCGGCCCCGCCGCGATTTTGGGCTGCGCCTACCTCTTCTATAATTTGCCCGGCTTAACCCAGCGCTTGTTCGTGATTTGGAACGCGGTTGGGATCGCAGTTTATGCGCTTTATGGCGTGCGCAAGAGCCGGCTGGCGAATAACGGAGCCGCAAAAAAACGAAAAATGTGAATTCAATTCCCGCTAAGCCGCGGCAGCACCAAAATAATCGCCTTGCTAGCCGGGTGCCCGAACTGCGCCGGAAACGGCATGCGCGATACCGGGTGGTGACGGAACTGCCAGAATCGAATTCGAATCCTTCTAAACTGCGCGCACAGAAATTTGCAACTGCGTTGCAGTGCGTACGATGTATCCAACACGGTCAAAGAACCCATTTGACGTAGGCACGGCGCGCGCCGTTTCAAGACGGCAGAATGTCCGAAATAGACTCAACGTCTGCCCTTTGGTGAATGAGGAAGATGCGCCAATTCTTGCCCTTTGCGGGGTAAAGTATCCGGTGCATTACGCACCGGGCCTGCTACGGTTCGGTCTGCCAGCACGGGAATTGCCGATGTCACCTGAACAGCCTGATGACCTCACCAACGAAGAACGTGTCCTCTTCGGCGCCTACAACACTGCCGCAGACTTGGCGGCCCAGTGCCGCCAACTCCGGGAGATGGACGTTTCGGTCAGCGCAACCGCGCTGGAGAACGTGGTCAACACCCTCATGACCGAGTTCTGGGATCAGGGCTTTTCCCAAACGGAAATTCGTGGGGCGTTCACGGCTGCTTTGGACGACATGAACCGCTATGCAGCGGGTATCGAGCGTCGGTAGGTCTGTTCATCACCTTTCCGCGACCTTCTCGCAAAGGCGAGCTTGGACCCGTTTCCGGACCTTCGCCTTTGGTCCAGGTCGCGCCACAAAACGACGTTCGACGGCTACTCGTGCGAAGTCTTCCAAAGACCAGAATTGTCTAGAACCGTAAAGTAATACCTACTGCTGGCTCGCGAGGTTTTTTTCGACCCGAGTGACGTCCATCTTCGCCATGTCTTGAAGAGGCCCCGACCGGGCAGCGCCCATCTTGTACCAATAGAGCGCTTGTTTCCGGTCTCGCGCGATAGGACCTCGCCCTAACTCGTAACTCATGCCGAGGCTGAGTTGGGCCGCAACGTCACCGTTCATTGCGGCGTCGAGGTTTTGCTGGTGCGCCTTAAGATACCAGTAGTTCGCCCGCTCGACGTTCTTTTCGACACCCAGCCCAAACTGATATGCGGTTGCCAAACGACCCTCAGCAAGGACATAGCCTGCGTCGGCGGACTTTTGATACCAGCGAGCGGCTTCGGCAAGATCCACTCGCACACCGAATAACCCACTTCGATAGAAGTCTCCAAGTTCGTATTGGCATTTGACATCTCCCTTTTCCGACGCGGTACGCATCAGAGCGAGACCTTGATCGACGTCGTGCGGTGTACCATGCCAGCCCGACACATAGCGTTCGCCGAGAAAGCAGATCGCTTCTGGGTAGTCCTGCGCGGCGGCCTTGCGCATCAGAGAGTGTGCCATCTGTTCGTCTTTTCCGACGGCGAGACCTTCTTCATAGAGAACACCGAGCCACGTTTCGGCTTCGGCATTTCGTTTGTCGGCCAACGGACGCCAGAGTTTAAATGCTGTCGCGTAGTCTCGTTGGCGATAGGCGGCTCTTGCATCTCCAAGCTCATCTGCGTGCGCAAAGCCCGCTATCGCCAGCAGCAGGGCCGACGCCAAAACCCCACGCAAGAACGTCTGTCGTGCCATTTAATCCCCCAAAGTCTGCCGAACGACGCTATGCTAAAAATAACACCATTCAACGACAAACGAACGTCGGCAAATGGCGCAAGCCGGAAGTAGGCGACTGATTGGCAATGTCCGCTTTAGGGGTGTGAAGCGGACCGTGCAAAAATGGCTGTGATCCCGGGCGCGCCGCGAAGATTTTCCGTTTGGAATTTTGGCGCGACCCGGGACCCACTCGGAAATCTGGCGGGTGTTCGAGTGGGTCCCGGATCGCGCCCGCGTACCAGACTTCAGCATCACCTTGGGCGCGTCGGGGATGACAGCGTTTTTTTTGGTGAAGTTTTTCTTATCGCCGCGCCTTGCGATCTCTGAGCAGTTTGCGCAAGCGGGCGATGGCTTTGGCGTTGCGGACTTGCAGGCTGTCTTCGTCGGGGTTGTCGGCGAAGCGTTCGTCTTCCACCACGATTTCGAGGCTGCCGCCGGAATTGGTTTTGAGGCGCAGCGTGGTGCGTTTGCCGGTCGGCAGCACCGCCGTTTGTTCGGAAAACAGTGGTCCGTATTTCTCCGCCATGTCGCCGGGCAGGCTCATCGACCATTGCTGCATCAGTTCGAATTCATCGGCCGCGGGCGGCATCGACTGTTTTTCGATCTGCAGCGAGACGATGTCCTGCCAGAAAAATTCCTCGATGGTCTCGTTGAGCGGCACGCCGCTGAGCAAGTCGAGATCGCATTGATAAGCGATCAAATGATCCTTGGTGAAATGCAAAACGGTGAGGCAGGGCGGCGTGAAGCGCGTGATGCTGTCCTCGCCGACCTTGACCTTGAAGCGCCAGGATTGCGGCAGGTTGCCGTCGTCGTGGTTGCGGCTGACCTTCAAATTCTGAAACCGCGGCAGCCCGGCGATGACGATGGGATGATCGGGATCGATCAAATCGGCGGCGTTCAGCGCGGCGTCTTTGGAAACATCATCGACCAGCGCTGCGAAATCCTCGTCGCGCCAGATGTCGATGTCGACGTCGTCGGCGCGCTGCGCCCGCTCGTTGAACGATACCCAAGCGACTGCGAACAGCACGACCGCCACAATGGCCGCCGCGCCGGTGGCGTAAAACGACAGCTCGAAATAAGCGCAGGCGAGCATCGCGGCCAAGCACACCACGCCCGCGGCCGCGAAAAGCCACGGCGCCGGTGCTTTGTCCGGCTCGAAATATTGCCGGATCATCGCCCGTTTGATCTCTTCGTCGGTTTTTGCCGGGCCGAACCAACTCATCGGTCACCCCCCTATGGTTCGCAAGTGCCGGTGCCGCGCGTATAGACCCGGCTGGCGTGAAACGCATCGCCATCGTCGATACCATCCGCGTTTTCGGTCAGCGTGGCGCCGTCATCGGTTAGCGTCCGCATCGCGGTAGCGCGCACCGGCCCTTTCGACACCACCACATAGCGCTGTTCGTCGACGCGGGTGAACGCCAGGCTACCGCCGGCGCCATCGGGATGATCGCCGCCGTCGAAGGCAAAGATGCCGTCTTGGCGTACGGCGTTGCCGCTCGCGCCGACGCGCACGCCGGTCAGCCGGAACTTGCCGTTCCCGAGGTCTTCCAGAGTCATCACCGCGCAGCGTTCGCCGCCCGTCGAATGCGCCGCATCGAGCGTGAAGCTGCCGAACACCGGATCTGCCGCAACGGCAGCCGAAACCGTCAGCGCCGCCGCAACAATCAGGCTAAAGCTTCGACTCGATCGGTACGCCCGGCTGGTTTTTGGACGAATGGATCGACAGGGCCGTCTTGACGCTCGCGACATTGTTTTCCGTCGCCAGCACTTCCGTGATGAAGCTTTGGAAGTTGGACAGGTCCTTGGCCACGATCTTCAGGATGAAATCGACTTCGCCCGACAACATGTAGCACTCGCGCACGTTTGGCCACGAGCGGACATGATCCTCAAACTGCTTGAGGTCATGATCGTGCTGGCTGTCGAGGCCGACAAAGGCGAAGCCGGTGACCTCGAAGCCGAGCGATTTGGCGTCGAGATCGGCGTGATAGCCTTGAATGTACCCGGCCTTTTCCAGCGCGCGCATGCGGCGAAGGCATGGCGGGGCGGTGATCTTGGCCCGGCGGGAGAGTTCGACATTGGTGATGCGACCGTCAGCCTGGAGTTCGGCCCGGATCTTGAGGTCGATGGCATCGAGCTTATGGTGCTCCAAGGGGCTTCCCCGAAATATTCTGTCTCGCCGCATTTGTACTCCGGGAACCGGGTAAGACGCAATAATATGTCGAGAAACGCCTCGCCGCAGGCAGAGGGTGTTGACGCCGCCAAGCCTGCGCAGTTGCCCTGGCTTGACCTTTTTCAAGCCAATCCCGATATCAGCGAGGCATCCTCTGGAACTTTGAGTCCAGCTCCTACGAAAGCGTTATCTGGTGTCCACACATTCGAAAGTTATCATCCTCGGCAGCGGCCCGGCCGGTTGCACCGCCGCGATTTATGCCGCCCGCGCCATGCTGAATCCTGTCGTGATCGCTGGTTTGCAGCCGGGCGGCCAGCTCACCATCACCACCGAAATCGAGAATTTTCCCGGTTTTGCCGACCCCATCCAGGGGCCGTGGCTGGTGCAGCAGATGGAAGAACAAGCCAAAAAGCTGGGGACAACTTTCGTCAACGACGTCATCACCGCGGTCGACCTGCAGCAGCGCCCGTTCACGCTGACCGGGGATTCCGGCGAGAAATACACCTGCGACACCTTGGTCATCGCCACCGGTGCTCAGGCCAATTGGCTGGGTCTGCCGTCCGAGATGAAATTCCAAGGCTCGGGCGTATCGGCGTGTGCCACCTGCGACGGCTTTTTCTATCGCGGCAAGAACGTCGTGGTGGTCGGCGGCGGCAATACGGCGGCGGAAGAAGCGCTGTTTCTCACCAATTTTGCCGACAAGGTGACGCTGGTGCACCGCCGCGACGCGCTGCGCTGCGACAAGACCAATCTGACGCGGCTGGAAGGCCACCCCAAGATTAAAATCGCCTACGACCGCGAGCTCGAGGAGGTGGTCGGTACCGAGGATCCCAAGGGCGTCACCGGCGTTATCCTGAAGAACCGTAAAACCGGCAAGAAGAGCCATCTCAAGGTCGACGGCGTCTTCGTCGCCATCGGACACTCGCCCGCCACCGAATTGTTCAAGGGGCAGGTGGAGATGGACGAATTCGGCTATATCAAGACAGCGCCCGATTCCACCCTTACCAGTGTGGCAGGTGTGTTTGCAGCGGGGGATGTGAAAGATCGCACCTTCCGCCAAGCAGTTACCGCGGCTGGGATGGGATGCATGGCGGCGCTGGAAGCCGAACGCTTCCTCAACGGAACGCATGGATAGGCAGGTCGGGCATGGATTGGGACAAGCTTCGCATCTTCCATGCGGTGGCGTCGGCCGGAAGTTTCACCCATGCCGGACAGATGCTGACTCTCAGCCAGTCGGCGGTCAGCCGCCAGATCAGCGCGCTTGAGGAAGAGATCAACACCCCGCTGTTCCAGCGCCACGCCCGCGGTCTGACCCTCACCGACGAAGGCGAGATGCTGTACGCCGCGGTTTCCGACGTGCTGGCGCGTCTGGCCCAGGCCGAAGAGGCGCTGAAAAACGTCCATGATGCGCCGCGCGGCTCGCTGAAAGTGACTTCCACCCACGGCATCGGCTCTTATTGGCTGATTCCGCGGCTCGGCAATCTCCTCAAGGAATGCCCGGAGCTGGAAGTGGATCTGGTGCTGGAAGACCGCGAACTCGATTTGTCGCAGCGCGAGGCCGACGTCGCCATCCGTATGCGCGCCCCGGTGCAGGCCGATCTGATCCAGCGCAAGCTGTTCACGGTCCACTATCATATGTACGCGTCGAAGGATTACCTGAAGGACCATCCTGCGCCCAAGACGCTGGAAGAGATCGCGGGCCATCACATCATCGTCTATGGCGAGACGGCGGTGCCGGAAATCCGCGACATCAACTGGCTGCTGGAAGCGTTCAAGAAAAACGCCAAGCCGGGCGGTGCCGGTCGCGTCATCCGCATCAACAACATCACCGGCATTTTACAGGCGGTGGAAGCCGGCCTGGGCATCGGCGTGGTGCCGGACTATGTCGCCGCCCAGCATCCGAGCCTGGAACGGGTGTTGCCGGACGTGGCAGCGCCGGGATTCGACGTGCATCTGGTCTATGCCGATGCCTTGCGCCAGTCCAAGCGCGTGGCGGCGT
>JAATGK010000426.1 GCA_015654715.1 Alphaproteobacteria bacterium | reverse complement strand
CTTACTGATATTACAAGATTTTTATTTTAGCAGTGGGGTCGCCGCACACCCTCGGTCGCGTTTGGATTCGAACGGGCGGCGCCCCCCGACTGCGGTGATGCCCCCGGCCGGCGGGCACCAGACTCGGGGCGGCGACCGGCTCGACAGGTGCGGCGAGTGGGATTGTCACACCGGGGCGAACGCCGCCGCCGCACCGCCCCGAAACGACGCCCACGGAGGCTCTCGTGACGCCTGCCCAAACGATTCGCTGACGCGGGCGCCAGCGGCAGCACGCCCCGCCTGCGGCAACACCCGCGCTCGCGTCGCTAGAGCAGCGTGCTTTGCGCACCTACTTCTAAACTGCGCGCAACGCGCGCGGGCTTCTAAACTGCGTGCAACGCGCGCGGGCATTTTTCCTGAAAGCGCTCTATTGCGCCGTTTTTTTGTCGTCATCGAAGCAATAGATGATGTGGTCACTCCAGCGCCGGGCGTGCCATGCCAATACTTCATCGCCGTTCCTTCCTTCGCCAAGGCGGCGCTGTCGCCGCCACACCGCTGCTCGCCGGCGCGGCCCCAGGGACACCGGTCTCGCTGGTGCTCGATGGCAATGACCCGGTCGCCGCGGCGCGTCCGGTGCTGCGGGCCGCCCATGCCTTGCAACTGGCGCTGACCAAAGCGGGATTCGCCGTCCAGCGCGCCCAGACCCCGGCGCAAGCGAGCGGGCTCTGCATCATGGCGGCCGGTGCGACGTTCCCGGTCGGGGCTGGCGCCCTTGCCGCGGCCCGGGTGGCGCAACCGGTGGCCCCCGAGAGTCTCGTGCTGTTCGAAACGACACTCGCAGGCAAACCCGCCATAGCGGCGTGCGGCGCCGACGTTCGCGGCCTCATGTATGCCCTCTATGAACTGGCCGACCGGGTGCAGACCGGCACGCCGCTCAAATTTCCCAAACCGGTGATCGATAAGCCCGCCAATGCGGTGCGCAGCGTAATGCGTCCCTTCACCAGCGAGCTCTACGACAAGCCGTGGTTCTACGACCGCGCCATGTGGGGCCCCTATTTCGAGATGCTGGCCGCCAACCGGTTCAATCGCATCAATCTCACCTTCGGCCTCGGTTACGACAAGCTGAGCAAGGTCGCCGATCCCTATTTGCTCTTCACCTATCCGTTCCTGCTGGCGGTGCCGGGATACGATGTGCGCGTGACGGGCCTTGCCGATGGCGAACGCGCCCGCAATCTGGCGACCCTGCGCGCCGTCAGCGATCTCGCCGTCAGCTACGGCCTCGATTTTGAGCTCGGCCTCTGGATGCACGGCTACGAACTGGAAGACACGCCCGACGCCAAATATGTTGTCACCGGTCTGACGCGGGAAAATCACGCCGCCTATTGCCACGACGCGCTGGCGGCGCTGCTCAAAGTCCTGCCTTCGGTGTCGAGCGTCGGCTTGCGCATCCACGGCGAAAGCGGTGTAGCGGAAGGCAGCTACGATTTCTGGAATGCCGTGTTCACCGGGGCGGCGGGTGCCGGACGCAAACTCGAACTCGACCTGCACGCCAAAGGCATCGACGACCAGATGATCGCGAACGCCTTGGCGACCGGATTGCCGGTGAATCTGTCGCCGAAACTCGCGGCCGAGCACATCGGCCTGCCCTACCATCCGGCCGAGATCCGCCCCTCCGAAATTCCCGCCGCTGCGGCCACCGGCACCGGCCTGATGACGCTGTCCGAAGGCCAGCGCAGTTTCACCCGCTACGGCAATGCCGACCTCTTGCGCGAAGACCGCAAATACACGGTGCGCACCCGCGTCTTCTACGGCAGCCAGCGCATCCTGGCTTCGGGCGATGCGGAGGGTGCGGCAGCTTATGGCCGAGCGTTCCAGTTCTGCGGCATGACCGGATTCGATCTGATGGAGCCGCTGACTTATCGCGGCCGCCGCGGCTCGGCGGTGGCGGGCACGCGGCGCTCGGGCTATCTGCCGGAGCAGATGGAGCCGCAATACGACTGGCAGAAATACGATACCTGGTATCGCAGCTTCGGCCGCATGACCTACAATCCGGATACGGATTTGGAAGTGTGCCGGCGCAGTTTCGGCAAGGACGCCAAGGCGCGGGCGCTGGAAGCGGCGCTGGCGCGCGCCAGCCGCATCCTGCCGCTCGTCGTGCAAGTGCATTCGGAAAGCGCCGCCTGCGATCAGTACTGGCCCGAAGTCTATTACAACATGCCGATCGCCAGCGAAGCGCCGCCGTTCTTTTGGGATACGCCCACGCCGCGGACGTTCCAGAATGTCACCGCGCTCGATCCGCAATTGTTCTCGTCGTGTACGGAATTTGCCGGCGAGCTGGCGAGCGAACGCAGCGGCAAATATTCGCCAGTCGAGGCCGCCGGGTGGCTCGACGATTTGGCGGCGGCGGTGGAAGCGGGTTTGAAAACCGCCGGAACGCCCAAGGATGTCGCCGCCGCACGGCTGGCGGTCGATGCCGAAATCCAGGCCCTGCTCGGCCGCTTCTTCGCCGCCAAACTACGCGCCGGCGTGTTGATGGCGCTGTATGAGCGGGGTCCGGAGCGGACGAGCCTTGCCGCCAGCCTCGGCGAATACAACAACGCGCGCGCCTTCTGGGTCAGGATCGTGACCCGGACGCATGGCGTTTATGCCGAAGATCTGTCAATCAGCGACCGCTACACCGAACGCGGTGCTTGGGCCGACCGTCTGAAAGACATCGACGACGATATTG